>JBGSYV010000092.1:0-4171 GCA_041750695.1 Saccharimonadales bacterium (SeqCode)
TGCCTATCATCTAGAACGTCGCCATACATCACCGGTATAATATTTTTTTTCAGCATTTTGGTAATCACAGTAATTTCACCTGCTATTTTAGAGTTTTCAAAATACAGTAAATCTGAAGGTTTCACAGTTTGCGCCCGGACACCGGCATTATTCAGCTTTTCTACAACCAAACCATTTAGTTCCTGAACACTCTTTCTTATTTTTGAAACTATATTCAAGTCACTTTTGTTTTCTTGATAGCCCAAATGGCTAGCCAGGTAATGACCAAACGATCCCGCACCATTGCCAATGAGCAGTCTATAGTCTGGGAATTTTTCCTGAATTTTATATATTTGCTGGGACAGGGATTCAATCACGTCATTATTGACAGAATAGGGGACACTTTTATCAGTAATAACCCCCCCACCTAGTTTGATAACCAGAAGGGTCATACATTTTCTCCAAACATTTCAGTAAATATTGCATCTTGTTGGTCTTGAGAATAGGGGAACCTCTCATGCGGGAAACGGTATAAACCAAGAGCTGATAATGATGTGCAGCCGATCGCTCTGCAGCCGATTGGATTTTCTGCAATCCGCAACCAATCAGATGTACCCGGTCGTAGTAATGCTGGTAGCCCATCACCGCTACCTTTCGCATAGTTAAAAAAACGAGCAGACATTATTTCATCGGTAGGCAGGTTGGTTGGTATAGATTCGGCACTTTCCCTGTCTAGATGAACTACGGGGCATATGGCAAATGCCTTCAAAAGAGCTCCATTAATACCCACCGGCCAGCCCATTGTGAAGTAGCCCTTAATTGATTTTTCAAGTGTATCATCTTTGATTTCTAGGCCAAGCTCTTCTTTAAAGCCTCTCGATATCGTTTCTATCGGGGATTCCATATCAAGCTTACTACCCTCATCTTGAACAACACTTGTTTCTGCTAAAGGCCCCCACATTCCTTCGACGATTTTATCATTTCCACGGTGTTGCAGTAGTAGTAACTTATCGTCTGGATCTAAAACAAGTGCCACTATTCCAATTCTTTGCCACCCATCCCTGTAAAGGCTTTGTAACGTATCATGAATAGACTGGATAGAATTCGGTGATTTTCCAATATGCAATGGAGGGCAAGAGTCTCTGGTTGTTGACATAATGTACTGTTCATTTTAACAAATAATTTTAATATGTCATAAATTATACGGTAGACTAGAAGTATGCGAGAAAAAATTGTATTGGTTAAAGAAGGTGGGGCGCATATTGGGATTGCGGATAAGCTCGCGTCCCACCACGCAAATACACCGTTGCATCTGGCCTTTTCTTGCTATGTATTTAATGACGACGGCCAACTGTTAGTCACTCAAAGGGCCAAGAGCAAAAAAGTGTGGCCAGGTGTTTGGACTAATAGCGTGTGTGGCCACCCAGCGCCGGGGGAAGAAATGCTAGACGCAATCAAACGTCGATTAGATTATGAACTAGGTATGCAGGCAGATGGATTTACAGTTGTATTACCGGATTATCGATATAAAACACCACCATTTAAAGGAATCATAGAAAATGAATTTTGCCCGGTTTATTTTGCAAGAGCTATTTCGGATGTGGGTCCAAATCCTGAAGAAGTCGAGGATTATAAATGGGTTTCATGGGATTTATACAGGGCGGCTATAAATGAGGATGCAAAAAACAAATATTCTTGGTGGTGTAAAGATCAAGCTAAGCTTTTGGTAGAAAAGCCAGACATCCTCAAGCAGTACACTAAACTTTAACAAAGACGACAGCGGCATTAAATAATGAATTAATTAATCGCGCGTTACGGATTTAATTCGCGTAATATGTTATTTTGCTTGGTGGATGGTGCGTTGGGGGAATGGGATTTCAATGCCGTGTTTATCAAAAGCTTTTTTAAGTCGTTTTCGCAGTTCGCCGGTCGCTGCCCACTGTTCCATCGGGATTGTTTTGCCAAGAATTTTTAGGGTAATTTCAGATTCGCCAAAGTCATCAACTCTTAGCATGGCTGGCGGTTCGGTAATCCGGTGTTTCCATTCATCGTCACCTGCAAGTTCCAGCCCAACATCATTGATAATTTTCTCTACTTTATCGAGATCAGTGTCATACGCCACGCCAATATCGAAGTTGATGTTTGCGTAATCCATGGTCATATTTGTTGCAATGGTAATATTGCCGTTTGGAATATGATGTACCATACCATCCAGGTCGCGCAGAACCGTGGCACGCATTGTTACTTGCTCTACAACACCCGATACTTCTTTGTTTATCTCTACAACGTCGCCCACGCGGTATTGGTTTTCTGAAATTATAAAAAGTCCTGCTAAGTAATCTTTAACCATTGACTGCCCGCCAAACCCAAGGGCGGCACCAATAATTCCGGCTCCAGCTAGCATTGGTGCGATGTTTACGCCCAGTTCAGACAGCAGCATCATGGTAGCAATAATCCAGATTGCTCCATTAACAATTGCGCCGATAATGCCGGTGAGTGTTTCTTTTCTGAGCTGTTCATCACGCTTGGTTTTGAATCTATCTGGCTTAAGAGACCTTTCAATTATTCGATGCACCAGCATGATGGCAAAGCGGCTGGCACCATACGCAAGTCCAATCACTAGCACAATGGTAAAAAAATGATCAGTAAAAAATGTTTGTATTTGTTCCATGCAAGCAGTATAGCAATCAGTGGGAAGAATTACCAAAATGCTATAGTAAATGTTATGAATATATATAAAAACTTGCAAGATAGCGGTCTTGCTAATGCTATAAAGAGCGGCGATGTTGGTGTGCTGCCAACTGATACGACGTACGGTCTCGTTGCCAGTGCTCAAATACCAGGGGCAGCCAAGCGTATCCATGTATTAAAAGGGAGAGATGGAAAACCAGGCACACTGATTGCCGCAACTGTTGAGCAACTAGCTGAACTTGGGGTTAAGCTACGCTATCTTCGCGCAGTTGAACATTTTTGGCCAAACCCGATTAGTGTTGTTATCCCGATTGACCCGGCATTATCACACCTTCACCAAGGCAAAATGTCTCTTGCTATGCGAATACCTAGTAACAAAAAACTTCTAGATTTGCTGGAAAAAACTGGTCCGCTGATTACAACAAGTGCTAATAATAGCGGCCACCCACCGGCAACAACCATTGCTCAGGCTCGGATTTATTTTGGTGATGACGTGGATTTTTATGTTAACGGCGGAGAGCAGCTGGGTGAACCATCGACAATTATTCGGGTGATTGATGATGCCATTGAGGTGATTCGACAGGGCGCTGTTATGATAAATGAAGAAACAGGAGAAATAAAATGACATTTGATGAATATCAAAAGAAGGCACTAGAAACTGTAATCACAAACCCCGATCCTTTGATGGATAAAACTATTTGGGCGATGGGCATATCGGGGGAGGCCGGTGAAGTTTTAGAAAAATGGAAGAAAATTGTGGCCTATAAAGACGGGAAAATAACCAAAGAAGACATAGCTGAAATTAAAAAAGAGCTTGGTGACGTGGTGTGGTACGTAGCGGTTATGGCAAATTCACTTGGGCTAACATTGGACGAGGTAATGCAGCTAAACGTGGAAAAACTAGCTAGTCGCAAAAAGCGTGGCACCCAAAAAGGTGAAGGCGACAACCGATGAAAAACGACACCCATTTTCAGTATTGTCAAAAAATTGTATTACTTAAAAAAGATAAAGTTCTTTTAGCAAGGCGAATTGGCGAAGCAGACTACAACAGAACTTATACATTTATTGGCGGAAAGTTGGAAATAAAAGATCTTAGTATTCTTGAAGGGCTAAGGCGTGAAAAAACTGAAGAGATTGGTGGTAAAGTTAAAATTTGTATTAATCCAGAAATTAGCTATAACGCTTATTATTTAAAAAACGACGGTAATCATATGATATTGCCCCATTACTATGCTGAATATATTTCAGGAGACATTATGCTAAGTGACGAATATGATGATTATAAGAAGCAGATAATTTCAGCTTCAATTGGTTCTATTAATGATAGAGATGTTCGAAAAAGACTTCCATATAAAATTATTAATAATTATATAGATGATATTTTAAGTATAAAGAATAATACAGAGAGACTATCGTTTACTGAAATTGATGAAAGATACAAGGGAATTAGCTCTTGTGAAGTAGATTATGAATTTATTCCGATTAATAATAATAATAATAA
>JBGSYV010000093.1:0-5259 GCA_041750695.1 Saccharimonadales bacterium (SeqCode)
CGATTTTGGGTATTCCCGCACCAGAGCAAATGTAATGCTAAAAACGACGCAAGAAACTATCAGAAAAGTCGGTAAAAAGCTCGGTCTTGAAGATAGTCAGATTGAGCAGTTACTTGCGGTGAACAAAACCCACCAGTTTGAAATATCTTTAGGTAAAAATACCTACAAAGCCTTTCGAGCGCAGCACAACAACAAGCTCGGTCCGTATAAGGGTGGTATTCGATTCCATCCCGGTGTAGATAAGCAGGAGGTAGAAGCCCTAGCGACGCTTATGTCCCTAAAGTCAGCGGCGGTTGGGTTACCGCTTGGTGGCGGCAAGGGCGGAGTAGCGATTGACCCGCGGCATTTAAGCGAACAGCAGCTTGAAGAATTATCACGTCAGTTTGTGCGTGGGCTTCATGAGCACATCGGCCCCGATAAAGATATTCCGGCACCAGATGTAAATACTAATGCCAAGATTATTGATTGGATGGTTGATGAGTACGAGCAACTTACTAGTGAGCAAAATAAAGCTAGCTTCACCGGTAAAAGCATCGCTAATGGTGGCAGCCAAGGGCGCGAGGCGGCAACCGGTCGGGGCGGGGTCTATGCATTGCATGAATATTTGCTGCAAACCAATCAGGCGGAGAAGGAATTGACGATTGCTATTCAGGGGTTTGGTAATGTTGGTTCATACTTCGCTGCAGCTGCCGGTGAACTGTGCCCCAACTGGAAGATCGTCGCAGTGAGCGATTCAAGCGCTACTGTTTATGATAATACCGGGCTTGATGTGGCATCGCTCATTGAATTTAAAAAATCCCACAAGGCCTTCAAAGAATATAAGTCCGCTAATATTCTCCCTGCCAATGCAGTTATCTCTCAAAAGGTTGATGTTCTGGTGTTTGCTGCACTCGGAAACGCTGTTACGAAACAAAATGCCAATCAGGTTAAAGCGGAATTGATGGTTGAGCTCGCCAACGGGCCAATTGATGAAGCGGCAGAGCATAGTTTACTCGCACAAAACAAGGTTATCCTACCAGATATAATCGCAAACGCTGGCGGGGTGGTGGTCAGCTACTTGGAGTGGCAACAAAATCTGCAAGGTGAGCGCTGGGACGAAGCAGATATCTTTAAGCAACTAGAAGAGTACATGCGCCGTGCAATGCAAAAAGTGTGCCAGCTGTCTAAAACGGAGGGCGTTTCATTAAAAGAGGCGGCAACCATGTTGGCCATTAAAAGACTTGCCAAGTAGGGTATACTAATAAGCATAAACTAAATGGAGGAGTGGGCTCATGGAATTGCTCATGGATTATATTGAACAACTAAATTGGTTTGTGGTGTTTGTTGCCGCAACAACAGGGTTTTTAACCGGTGCATTGTGGTATTCAAAATCGATGCTTGGAAAAGTATGGATGAAAACCGTTGGGCTAAAAGATAAAGACGTTAAAAAAGCCAACATGACGGTCACCATGGGTGGAGCATTCATTGGCCTATTTATTTTAGCTGCGGCACTTGAAATTACTTTCGATGTTTTTGCATTATCAGGGGCAGAGAGTGGCATATTGTTCGGTGCGATGGTAGCAGGTGGATTTATAGTGCCACTGCGGCTGATGCACAGCTTATTTGAACTAAAGGCTCCTCAATATATCTTGATCACTGGGGTTGGCGACGTAGTCATGCTTGGTGTTATGGGCTTGGTGATTGGCTTACTATAGTTTGATATAATATGAATCTATGACAAAAGGTCAGGATTCACTAGCAACACGGAAGGCAAAATCAGCAGCTGCAAAAGCTGCCGCAACAGCTCGCGAAAAAAAGGCTGCCCAACTAGCCGCTAATCAGGTTGGTGGGTTCGTGCACTTTATGCGCACTCAAGGGGTGGTCGGCTTGGCGATTGGTTTTGTGGTCGGAACACAAGCCAGGGTTTTAATCGATCAGCTAACGGCGAGTTTTGTAAACCCGCTGCTTGGGCTGGTTCTAGGAACGGGGGAGGGTCTTGGCGCAAAAGTGTTCTATCTTACAATTGGTGAAAACACCGCTGAGTTCGCCTGGGGCGCGTTTGTTTATGCGCTTATAAACTTTGTTGCAATTGCGGCGATTATTTACTTTACCTTCCGTTGGTTGCGTCTTGATAAGCTTGATAAACCAAAGTAGCAATCAATATGGGAATTCAAAAGTTTGATCATTTAACCCCAGATCAATACGCCGTTCTTCGAAAGGGCGAGACCGAAGCGCCGTTTTCTGGTAAATTTTTGAAAACTGATAAAGCCGGTAATTACAACTGTGCTGCTTGTGGTGCGAAGTTATTTTCAAGCGAGCACAAGTTTGATTCCGGCTCCGGCTGGCCAAGCTTTTATGAGGTTAAGGTTAAGGGAAACATCAGGCCCGTTCAGGATAATTCCCAGAATATGCAGCGGGTAGAGATTCGTTGTAAACGCTGTGACAGTCACCTAGGCCACGTTTTCAATGATGCTCCGCAGACTCCCACTGGCATGCGGTTTTGCGTAAATTCTTTAGCGCTCGAGCTTGATACGATTGATCAAAATTCGCCAGGTTCATAAATCTGGGTATAATACGTAGTCAGAAATAGTAACAATAGGCGGGAATATATATGGCAAATTCTAAAAAACACATTAAACCATCTAAAATCTTGTGGGTTGATTTAGAGATGACCGGACTCGACCCAAACAAAGATGTTATTTTAGAAATTGCTGCAGAAATTACTGACTTTGAGTTTAAAACCATTGGTAGTTACGAGGCCTGTATTAAACAGCCAAAGGCCTTAGTGGTGGAGCGTATGCGGAAAAATACTTGGTGGCAGAGTTATCCTGAAAATCGCGATGCGTTCGTAAATGGCCTAGCCAATGGTAAGTCACTTAAAGAAGTAGAAAAGGAAATGATTGATCTTGTACACGAACACTTTGGGAGTGAGCCAGCGGTGCTTGGTGGCAATTCTATCTGGAACGACCGAATGTTTATTCGCGAGTGGATGCCAGCCCTAGACTTGAAACTGCATTACCGCATGTTGGATGTTAGTGCCTGGAAGGTATTTATGCAGGCGCGCTACGGCGTGGAGTTCCGGAAGCCCGAAATCCACCGGGCTTTTGAGGATATACAGGGTTCAATTGCCGAACTCGAGTACTACCTAAACTGGTTCAAGAAAAATTTAGGAGATAAATCATGAGTATAGAAACGGGTCCAGAGAGCACAGATATGCAAGATGATGGTTGGTTTGATCCGCTGGCTGTTAAAGTAGGTATTTGGGGTCCTGATATACAGGACGAATTATGGCCGGATACATTTGACCCTGATACTTGCGAGCGGATCTTAGGTTACTTGTCAGAAATCGATCAATACACCTAGGTTAACGCATTCAAAATACTATTTTCCATGCATTTATCTCTTGATGGATTCATTGTCAGGCCCAGCCCCGCTATTAAAAAATTTCTTATAACTTTTTGCTCCAGGTCAAAAAGTAATCAAAAACCCCGCCAGGCGCTTTATCTCTTGATGCATTCATTGCCAAATACGACCATGCCCAACGTTGCCGTAAACTCCACGTACTCACTCTAATGGTCGATTTGGCACTCACATCCTCAGGCATGTCCATCAAAGCCTTGGCGACGGTGGGAGACAAAAGAGCCTGAACCTTAGCTGCTAGAACAAAGTTCTATATTCTATAATCTGTCTTCTAAAATCTTTTGCTTTAACCGCTTTTTGCCTTTTACTTTTTGCAAACCCTATCTTCTATAATCTAAATTCTGTATTCTAGTTACTATGAATCATAAAGAAGTCGAGGAATACGTGCTGAGCATGCCAAGCGCCAAACGGGATTATCCATTTGGTGAAGAGGTAGCGGTTTATAAAGTGAATGATAAAATGTTCGCACTCATCCCAGAAGGTGCCAATCCGCTGAGGATTAGTTTAAAATGTGACCCGGTATTGGCCGGGGTGCTAAGGGAAAAGTACGAATCAGTCATGGAAGGCTATCATCTAAACAAAAAGCATTGGAATACGATTATTTTAAGTGGTCAGTTGAGTTGGGAAGAAGTACAAGATTTAATTAAGCACTCCTATCAGTTAGTGGCAAAGATTGATGCTTCGACGCCAGACTTTAGTAACTAAACCTATTGAACAATAAGTTCAATTTCTTCGTAAAATTGGGCTAAGAGTTGTCCAGAGGCCTCTTTGTTAAGGGATAAAAAGCTATTTTGGAGGTCAGACTGATATTTTTTAAGGCTTTCGTTCATAACAAGCGTAAAGGTGTCATCAAATCTGCCGTCAGAAGCGGCAGCGTTTAACCGTTGATCTGCTTCGGCGTTTCCGGTGGCAGCTAGTTGGCTTTGATTAACTTTTTGGTTCTCGTTAGTTTCTAAGTAATTTGTGAGCTGTATTTGCTGAGAGGTAAGTGTGAGCTGAATACTTTTTGCATAACTTTTCGTGGCTGTTTGGCCAGCTTTATCGTCACCAACTGCTGCGATGCGTAATACTTCGGACTGTTGCCGTCCAATTCGAAGAAGTTGATCACTGTCACTACCCGCGCCACCGCCAAAAACGAGTGCCAGGATTAAAATAACGAAGGTAAACACCCCAAGCCCAAGTGCTATCAGCACCAGCTTACTACCACCGGCAAATAATTTTTTCTTTGGTTGGTTTGGGTTGGTTATAAAATCATATTGCGAGGGATTGAACTGTTGTGGTTGTTGGTCGGGGTTCATAACAGGGAAGCATCCTTTTGTAGGTTTTGGTTCGTAATTCTCATGCTTATAGTATACATTTTTTTAAATAATCGTCCCACAAGGATTTTATAAGACAGCCAAAGTATAAATCGGTGGGTTGAGATAGTATGCTCGGGCTACTCTGTAATTCGTCGAAACAAGAATATTGACAAATAAGCACAGGCGTGTTATCATAAATTCATGTAGATAAAACAAAAACTACTAAAATAATTAATCAAAATATAAGAGGAAATAATTATGTCAGAAGATTTAAGACCACAATTACATCAAGAGAATCAAGAGCCGAACCCAGCTTCTGAGCAAAGGCAGCCAGAAGGCCAACCAATTAGTGAAGTTGGCGGTATAGAGTCTGTAGACGTAACACCAGCTGTTTTAGATCTTGAAAGTCGGCGCAAGGGTCAAATCGCCCGTGTAAGCAAAGGGGTTATTAATCAAGCGGCTATTCATGCCCCGGCATTAGTAAATTATGAGGGGCGGGGGATAAGGGTCCTATCTATGGAAAATGATGATACAAAATATGCCATAAGAGATGGGGACAATG
>JBGSYV010000094.1:0-6781 GCA_041750695.1 Saccharimonadales bacterium (SeqCode)
AGCTACTTGTCGGGGTTCAACAATATCTTTATCTCGTTTGGGTCCGAGTATTTCGGCCATCGCTATATGGTAGTGTTTGGCCGTTTTTTCAACAATCATTTTTGGTGTAATGTGTTTTGGTCGTGATCGGCTGGCCCCAAGAATACTCTTAGCAAGATCAATATCCGGTTCTAGTTGGCGCATCTCACAAAACGCAATTAACTGGTTTAGGGTGCCCTCAAGCTCTCTTATGTTAGTTGTTACGTGAGAAGCAAGTAGTTCAACAACATCGTGTGGCAACTCAATTTGCTTTGAAGAAGCTTTGGTTTGCACAATCGCGCAACGCGTTTCAAAATCAGGAATTTGCATATCAATACTCATTCCCCAGGTAAAGCGTGACTGCAGCCGATCCTCAAGGGTGGGAATATCCTTCGGTGATTTATCGCTACTAATAATAATTTGTTTGTTGGCTTGATGAAGCGCATTAAAGGTGTGGAAGAATTCTTCTTGGGTTTTTTCTTTGCCAGCAATAAATTGAATATCGTCAACAATCAGAACATCGGCCGAACGGTAGTAGCCGGCAAAATCGGTGTTTTTCTTAAACCTTATTGCATCTAAAAACTCTTGCACAAACTGTTCGGTAGAAACATATACAATGTGTGCTTCTGGGCGGTTTTTTATAATCTCATTACCAACTGCTTGCACGAGGTGTGTTTTACCGATACCAACACCACCGTACAAAAATAGTGGATTATACTTCTTGCCCGGTTTTTGGGCAATTGCTTGGCAGGCGGCGTAGGCTAATTCATTGCCGGAACCCACAATAAACGAATCAAAGGTATATTTATTGTTTAATCCTTGCCGATAGCTGTGGGAGAAAGTGCTTTTTGGTGCTTGTTTGGTCGCTGGCCTGGACGGCTGATTTAAAATAACGGTATTATCTTCTACGCACCGCGCTGATTTGTTAATTCCAGAATGGATCTTGAATTCAATTTTCTTAGGAGTAACGCCGTTTTTTGCCAGTGTTTGGCTGATCAGGCTGCTGAACTTTCGCTCCAACTGCTGCTTAATAAAGATGTTTGGCACACCAACGATCAGTAACTCATCGTTATAGCGAAGCAGACGAGTATTCTTAAACCACGTAACGAAGCTTCCTCTAGAAACAGAGACTTCTATCTCACCTAAAACGGCTTGCCATATTCGGTCGTGCATGTACCCTCGCTTATTAATCCAACACCTTGTTGCCTGGAACAACTATACCAACACACCGAGCACTTTTCCACAGCTTTATTAACATCACCCTCAAAAACGGCACAATTTTTGAGTAACAGATGAAAACTTATGCACAATAATTTTTCACAGGGGTAGAACTGTGGATAATGTAATAAATAACGTGGATAACTCACTTGATTTAGTGGGGTAAACGTTGTCAAAACAACGAAAACCAGCAATATATCCGCTAGTGCTTGACTTTTAACGGGGATACCACTACAGTTACAGTGATTATGCCAAAAAGAACATATCAGCCAAAGAAACGACGACGATCCCGGGAGCACGGCTTTTTTAAGCGGATGGCCACTAAAGCTGGGCAAAAAGTCCTTAAGCGTCGTAAGCTCAAGCAACGAATTCGTCTCACCCACTAGAAGCAGCCAAAGGAAGGGTTATGCCACAATATGTTGATGCGAAAACATCGGTTTCATGGTTATAACAGCTTGCGGTTTGCCTATAATAATAGCCGTCCGGTCACTGGGCGGTGGTTTTCTGTGCGTGTTGCCAAAAACCCTAAACGCCAAACCTACCGGATGGCGGTGGTGGTAAGTAAGAAGGTTCACAAGTCTGCTGTAAAACGAAACCGGATACGACGAAGGTTTTATGAAACGATCCGAAAAGAACACTCTATAGATCAGCCAGTGGATATTATTATCTCTATTTTTGACGAGTCGGTTACGGAAGTTCCACAGACCGATCTTTCCAGCGAGCTTTCAAAGTTGCTCAAAAAATCAATTCTCTACAAGTAGCACTGCACTCATTCGGCCATATTGCATGATATGATAGTAGTATCCGAGTTATTTAATATGCAACCGCCGCGCACACTGCGGCTTCACCGGCTAGAGGAGGTTCACTTATGTTTACGACAATAATAGTACAACCAGTTTTTAACATGCTGGTTTTCATATATGCGCTGTTGCCTGGGCATAACTTCGGGCTAAGCATCATTGTGTTTACCATTCTAATCCGATTGCTGCTCTGGCCAATTGTTAAAAAACAACTTCATCACGCAAAAGCAATGCGTGAATTGCAACCAGAAATAAAGCGAATCAAAAAAGAAGCGAAAGGTGATCGACAAAAAGAATCACTACTAGTAATGGAGCTGTATAAAGAGCGAGAAATTAATCCGTTTGCTTCTATCGGACTGCTGCTCCTGCAGATACCGGTGCTTATCTCGTTATATATCGGCATTAACCGGATCGTAAATGATCCGCAGCAAGTGGTAGATTTTGCCTACCCATTCATTCAAAACCTCGGGTCCATTAAAGATGTTGCCGCGAATATTGAGGTGTTTGATGCAACCTTGTTTGGGTTTGTTGATCTAACTCGCGCAGCGATTTCACCAGCCGGCTTTTATTTGCCTGCGTTTTTGATCGTGACCGCCAGTGCGGTTACCCAGTTCTTCCAGACCAAGCAACTCATGCCGAATGATAAAAATGCTCGCTCACTAAAACAAATCTTAAGTGATGCAAGCAGCGGCAAACAAGCCGATCAAACAGAGGTAAGCGCAGCGGTTGGCCGAAGCACTAAGTACTTTATCCCGGCTATGATTTTTGTCTTTACCATCAATCTCCCGTCAGCACTTCCGCTGTACTGGCTGACTAGCAGCATCGTTGCGATTATTCAACAGTCTAGGGTTCTGAAACAAGACGAAACTGAACTTGAAGGGGATAAGCCAAAGAAACCATCCGCCAGTGAGCGAGCCAAAAAGGCCAAAGAGGCAACCGTAGTAGAAAAGCCCAAACGCTCTAAATCCACCAAGAAGAAAACCTCAAAGAAGTCTAGTAAAAAAAGGAGGAAGTAATGTCTGAAGAAGTAGTAAAAAACCAATCAATCGAAGAATCAATCGCATATGCCAAAAAATTCTTAGAGGATGTACTTTCTTTCTTTGGTCTGAACACCGACGTCTACGCCACAAAGAACGAAGATGACATCATAGAGCTTCACGTACCATCAACCCACCTAAACGGCTTCTTAATAGGTCAGAGGGGCGAAACAATGCGAGCGCTGCAGTTTATGGTTGGCACCGCGCTTAGGAATAACAACTTTGAACATATCCGGGTACATGTTGATATTGCGGAATATAAAAAACAGCGTGCCGAACGATTGAGTGAAAAGGCAGAAGACTGGGTAAAACAGGTGAAAGAATCGGGCGAGGAAATGCACCTTAGACCAATGAACGCCGCTGATCGCCGCACCGTGCATAAGCTCGCCAGTGATAGTGGTTTAGAAACCGAATCTGTTGGCGAAGGTCGCGACCGCCACATTGTTCTACGCCGTACCGACGCCCCCGCCGAACCCGAAGCTTAGTTGCCTGTAAAACAAGCCCATGCGTACTCGTTTATTTATAGACTTGATTATGTGTGCCAACATCAAGCAACAAAATCACATCATCAAGTTCTTTGTAAATCACTCGAATATCACCACTGATAGAAAATGCTCTTTTACCTGCTAAGCGACCGGAAAGGGGATGATCTTTCAGTATTCGGTTTTGTCGGTTCGTAAAAAATAACTCTAATCTTGCCGCAAACTGTTTTGTCAGTTGTGGGTTCGGATGGATTCTTTTTTTGTAGCTCTTGAGAAAGTGACTATGGTATTCAACTGATTTCATTGTTTAGATCTTCTAACAGTTTCTTAGAACTGGTATAAGATTTAAGCTTACCTGACTCGTGGTCTTTTATAGCTTCTTCTGCTAGTTGGTTAATACGCTTAGCGGCGATATCAGACGGTTCTCCCCAGTTATCTTCGTCCAAATTTACCCGCCTACCATCTGTTTCGGCTTTTGCCCAAAATCGAATGTAAGCTTGCGCCGAATCAAAGCCAAGACTTTTTGCTCGTTTTTCTAGACCATCACGAATAGTTTGATCCATTGGAACCTGTAGTTTAATAGTTTTCATGAGCGTATAGTATCAAAAGAGTATAATTATGTCAATATGATACATCTATTCATAACGTATAGGGCCCTTGTCGGGTAGTCGGGGTAGATTAAATGACTATTAGACGGCGGAGTATGCGCTGGTACGGTTATATTTTACGAAAAACCGGCGTTACTTATTCAAAAATTTGTCTGCGTAGGAACCAAGCACACCATTAATCATGCTCTGGTACTTGGTGTTATGTGTTTTAGCATAGCGCTTAAAACTGTCCAGACTCTGTTTGTCTATCGCAATCGTGATTCTTTCTTTCTTTAGCTTGCGATTAAGCTCAGCTGGAGAGGGCAAAAAATCATTCACCATAGTTGCATCCTCCAGTGACTGTTCTACGTCTGCCGGGGCATCCGTGTAATTAGTTGTGTTGATCATAGATTCTCTTTCCTTTCCGCCAGTATCCGGCGCCAATGATGCGGATATGGCCATTTCTTATAGTAAATCTAACGGTCGCGATGCCACCGTCGGCTGTTTTGCCAATGCAAAAATACCTCTTTTCCTTTGATGAATGTTTGCTATCTTGCAATATTATTCTTTTATCATCAAAGAATGCTTCCTGGGCTTTGTAGAACGATAGATGATGCTTTGTTATGTTTAATGCATTTTTGTCATCGCTCCATTCAAAGTCCATACATATAATTATACATACTTTTATATGCAAATCAAGGCCATTAGGTAAATATCTAGGATAAAATCTTTTTATATATTTCTAGAGTCTCCTCGGCCATGCGCCGCCAAGAGAATTTTTTGGCCTGGATGAATCCCCGGGCAATTAATTTTTCTCGCAAAGCGGTATTTCCTAACAGTTCATCAACTTTTGTGGCAATATTTGCTGGATCTTTCGGGTCAAAGTATAGCGCCGCGTCCCCATTAATTTCCGGCAAGCAGGTTGCATTACTGCTCACCACTGGGCAGCCATGCACCATAGCCTCTAGACCGGGCAAGCCAAAGCCCTCACTTAAGGACGGGAACACATATGCCTCGGCATTTTTATATAGCCACTTCAACTCACTATCAGAGACAAATCCGGTAAAAGTAATCCTATCCGATACATCTGAGCTCTTGGCATATTTTTCTAATTGTTCATAATAGTATTCTTTTTTTCCAGCTAGCACTAGCCGCAGATCTTTATGGTCTTTGGCGAGTATTGAAAATGCGTCAACCAGCGTGGAGAGGTTTTTATGCGGAAACGCACTGCCAACATATAAAATAAACGGTTTTTGTATAGATTTCATTGGCGTAACCTTATTTGATAACTCTGGTTCACTGGCGCAGTGAGTAGTGGTGATTTTTCCAGCGGTAAATGGATAGGTTTTTTCTAGGCGATTTTTTACGTAGTTACTGATTGTTAAAATTTTGTCAGCGTTTTTATTACTGTGCCAGAATAAAAAGCGGTACACCAACATGCGTAGCCAGTGGATTAAACGGGTAAGACCGTGAGCCCGGGTGTGGTAAAACATTGTAAAGTCCATAGTAGTTACGATATTTTTGCCTCTATAAAAAATTGGTTGTTGGGGGGTCATCGTAAAGTGCACGAGATCTGGGCGTAGTTTTTTAAGCCACCGGGCAAAAGTAATTTGCTCCAGAGGGTTAGTCGGGAATCGTTTGAATTTGCAGCTGATGGCAGAGAAGTTTTGGGCCGTTGGCTGCCAGTCGTCATCAGGCTCAACAAGCACGCTGTAGCGATTTGTGGAGTCAATAACCTGCAAGTGTTTTAACAGACGATCAACATAGCGACCCGTACTCGCCCTACGAATCCTGGCATCTATAACAATATGTTTCATTTATTTTCTCCTATTGTTGGAATTTTTGGTGGTTTACCATGATGGAGTATGGCATTAATGTCTTTTGTGGATACTGAGCGCTGTCGCTGGACCTCTCGCCGCTTTAGCAGAGTACCGGGCAATAGAAGAATTGTTTTCAGCCAAGCTTTAATGAAGACCCAAAAAAGCCCATCACGAATTGCACCTAACTTCATGCGGCTTAGTTGGTAGATGAAATTCGGCAAATATTTCCAGTACAACCAGCCCGGCATATTTTTTGTGTATAAAAGCATGAAATTTTTTATGGCGTGGTATCGGCTGAATGATCCGAGTTTACCGCTCGTTCCGCCAACGTGGTGATAGGCGATAGCCTTTGGTTCATACCAAACTTTCCAGCCAGCAAGTTGGGCGCGAAAGCTAATATCAACATCCTCAAAGTATGCAAAAAAGGCCTCATCAAACAGTCCAATCTTTTTAAGCATCGAAGCCCGGTATAAACTCGCACCTCCACTTGCACCAAAAACAGCCTCAGCTGTGTCATATTGCCCGCTGTCAATCTGGTTTCGGCCACGCGGAAACGGCATTCCATACGTAGAAAAGCACTCTCCCGTACTATCAATGTGCTGTTTGTCCATCCTCAAAAATTTTCCAGTAACGATGCCCACACTAGTTTGTTTTTCGATAATCCCAACCAGACTATTAAGCCAATTTTTATGGGCAACTGCATCATTATTAAACAGAGCTATATACTCAAAATTGTGATTTATCGCCCAGTTAATTCCTGTATTCACGCCACCGGCAAAACCATGATTTTTATCAAGTCGAATGATTTTAGTATCTGGA
>JBGSYV010000095.1:0-11404 GCA_041750695.1 Saccharimonadales bacterium (SeqCode)
GCCGAAAGCTTTGACGAAGCCTATAAAAAATCGGTTCTTGGTGTTTGCCAAGACCGATTAAAGTTTTTTGCAGAATTACCAGAACTAACTCGATACTTTTTTATAGACTTACCGGTGGATACAAGCCTCATTGAAAATCACAAACAACTAAAGAAACTGAGTAACGATGAACTAAAAACGCTACTCAAATCAAGCCAAGAAGCCCTTAGCGGCAGCGAGTTCACTACGGAGGTCTTAACGGACACGCTCAATCAACTCTTGCAAACAACCGCACAAAAACCAGCAATATTGTTTAGCCTTATTCGCATTGCCATCACTCAATCGCCAGCATCGCCAGGTCTAGCCGACACACTAGCAGTTCTTGGCAAAGAAAAGTCGCTTTCACGCATCAAGCAAACCTATGATAAACTGTAACGGTCCAAAGAAAAACTAAACATAAGCAAAACTATATTTCATGTTCGACAAACACAAGAACCAACCCCAAGACGTATTCCCGCCACAACCAAAATCGACGGCACCGCTAGAACATAGCACTATGTCTGAGAGCAGCACAAAACCAGCCGACAATACGTTCGAGCGAGACGAAGCATTCTTCGGCCACCACAAACCGGTGACTCATGATCAAGATACAATCAAAAACCGATTCGCACATATCAAGTCCTGGCTAAAGGGGTTAAGCAAAAAACAGAAAATTTTATTAATTTCGGTTATTGTTGGAGGCATCCTATTAACTGCCGGTGCTACCTGGTGGTTTGTAATCCGCGCCCAACCCTCGCCACCAGCTCCCGCAGTTATCGAGGAGCCAGTAGAAGAAGAGCCAGAACCAACCATAGTTCCGTCAAAACTAACTGGGCTGCCGGTAAAACCGCCGGTAAATGAAACGCAGGTCACCGGGGTTATGATAGAAAACAGCCCAGACGCCAGGCCGCAATCTGGTTTACAGCAAGCCGGGGTAGTGTTTGAGGCAATTGCCGAGTCTGGCATTACTCGCTTCTTAGCGCTCTACCAAGACACTTCGTCTGATCACGTCGGGCCAATTCGCAGCGTTCGTCCGTACTACCTTGATTTCCTTATGCCGTTTGATGCCACCGTGGCCCATGTTGGTGGTAGCCCACATGCCTTAGCTCAAATCCCTGGGCTTGGCGTTAAAACAATTGGGCAGTTTCAAGACCCTGGTGCCTACGAACGGGTTTCAACTCGTTACGCTCCGCATAATATGTATTCCAGCGTACCAAAACTAAAGGCTGTCGAAAAACAACGAAAATACACCAAGAGTGATTACAACGGGTTTGCTAGAAAAGAATCAGAAAACCCACGCGCAGAACCAACGGCAAAAACCATTGATCTACGATTTTCTAGCGAGCTCTACAACGTCCAATATAAATACAGCACGAAAGATAACCATTACAGCCGATCCATGGCAGGTCGGCCACACGTTGATGAACGCACCAACCGGCAAATTGCACCAAAAGTCGTAGTGGCACTAGTTATGAATCGCAGCGTGATGGCCAATGGCATCCACACTGTCTATGGCACCACTGGATCCGGCAAAATGTTCGTGTTCCAAGACGGTGGTGTAGTAGAAGGCACCTGGAAAAAATCATCACGCAAAGCCCAGTTTAGTTTTACTGACAAAAACGGAAAAGAGATCGAGCTCACGCCAGGCAAAACCTGGGTTGGTATCCTTGATGCCGCAAATGCGGTAAACTATAAACCATAAGGATAACAATAATGTGGACTATCTCGACAAGCTAACCAAGCAAATTACCAACTCAATTAGCGTTGCAATCTTTGTAATATTAACTGGCGCACTCGGGTTCGTGTGGGCGCTAAATCAATATACAGAATTTGATACATTACTCATCCTACTGCTGGCGTTTGGTTTATTTGGGGTTGTTGGATTGCTGCTTGCGCATTCGATTTCGCAGCGAGTGATCGAGCCCGTTCGTGCCCTATGGCAAGCAATATTACACGTATCGCCAAGCCCCAGCCCAACCGTGGCACCAGACCTAGAAAAAATTCATCTTGGCAAAGAGCTTGTAACAAACTTAGTGCTCCAAATTTATCAATTGGCCAGCGTTGCTGAAAAAACATCCCACCAAAATGCTCAGAGCCACAACAATAATCTTGTTAACAGTGATGTCATCTTAGATAATATTCCCGCACCCGTTTTATGCATGAATAGCGATCAGGTCATCGTCAAAGCCAACAGTGCGGCTATCCAATACTTGCAACTAGCCGCAGGCGAGGTATTACAAAAAAGTATTCACGCCGTACTTGATCTAGCATTCTCTGATGACTATACCTACGAGGCATGGCTCAAAGACAGCCGCGAGAACAAAGCAACCGACTCACATAACTGGTCCCGTGTCCGCACAACAACTGCAGATGATAAAACCAAACAACAGTTTGATATGGCCGCGCACTACAATAAAAGTAGCCCCGATGGCGTAGAAACAATCATCGTGTTATTTGATAAATCAAAAGATTATTCTAAAGACGATGACGGCGTTGGGTTTATCGCACTCGCCGTACATGAACTCCGCACACCACTCACCATGTTACGCGGATATATAGAAGTGTTTGAGGATGAACTCCAAGGAAAACTAACGCCTGAGCTTAATGATTTTATGCAGAAAATGCACGTCTCCGCCGAACAACTATCAACCTTCGTAAGTAACATCCTAAATGTTGCCCGGGTAGAGGAAAATCAACTATTCCTGGAACTCCATGAAGAAAACTGGGAGCAAGTGCTCAAAAATATCACTGCTGATATTGAATTACGTGCGCAGGTCCACGGCAAACAAATCACTTATGATGTGCAAAAAGATTTGCCGCCAGTTGCGGTTGATAGGGTGAGCATGTATGAGGTAGTCAGCAACCTAATCGACAACGCCATAAAATACAGCGGCAAAAGTGAGAAGATTATTGTTCGTAGCCGCCTTACCGATGATGGGATGATAGAAACAACCGTCCAAGACTTTGGTATTGGTATGCCCTCAAGCATCATCGGTAATCTGTTTGAGAAGTTTTATCGTAACCACCGATCACGTGCTCAGGTTGGCGGTACTGGACTTGGTCTATACCTCAGCAAAGCCATTATCAGTGCTCACGGTGGTCAGATCTGGGTTCAATCCAAAGAGGGCGAGGGAAGCACCTTCGGATTCACCATTCAACCCTACGCTCAGCTTGCAGATGAGCTTAAAACAAGCGACAATAAAAGCATTAAGCGCGTGGCGCACGGATGGATTAAAAACCATTCATTTTACAGGAGATAACACATGCAGCCAACAGACGAAAACACCGCACCACAAGAGCACAAAAGCACCGCCCCAACTGAAGCTGACCTCACGCCAGATACCCAGCCAATTGCTGCGCATGAGCCAAAATATAAAAACATCCTTTGTGTTGAAGACGAACACTTTATTGGCGAACTCTACACCCGGGCGCTCACCAAGGCTGGCTACAATGTAAACGTTGTAGTTGATGGCGCAGACGGCGTCAAAGAAGCCATGACCGATAAATATGACATTATCCTGCTCGACATCATGGTACCAACCATCACTGGTATTGAAATCCTTAAAAAAATCCGCGGACCAGAAGCCGCCAAGCTTAAAGCCAAGATTATCATCACTACTAATCTTGAACAAAAAGACGACGCCAAGGCTGAAATCGAACGCCAAGCCGACGGCTATATTGTAAAAGCCGAAGTCACCCCCAAACAGCTTGTTGCTTTTTTACAATCACTAGAAAAATAAGCTATACTATTAAAAGCTATGTAGGTACTCTTTTATTGAGAAGGCGGGTATCACGAGGTTTCCACTTGCAAGCTTATCAAAAAACCTGTCGTGCTGAAGGATTTTCCTGAGCGACACCACTTCTACTAACAGTTAAGCACAGAGAGAGGTTTTTGATATGGATTACGTTGATTCTACTTTAGGTACAAATATAACTGAGCATACGGGGTTTCCGAACCCGGCAACTGATACAACGATTGTTTCGCTCGATCTGACCAAGCTCCTCATTAAACACCCCAGCAGCACCTTTTTCATGAAACTAGCCGGCAACCAATGGGAAGAGCGGGGGATTTTTGAGGGCGACATTATTATTATCGACCGCGCGCTAGACCCGCAAGCGCAAGACCTAGTAGTGTGGTGGGATAGCGACGAGTTTTGTGTATCGCCACAAAAAGACTTACCCGAAAAAATAGCAACTTGGGGTGTTATTACTAATATTATTCATCGGTATCGCATATGAAGCAGCCAATATTTGCACTAATAGACTGTAATAATTTTTTTGTTAGTTGCGTGCGTGTTTTTCGCCCAGACCTGGAGGGCAAGCCGGTAGTGTCGCTTTCTAGCAACGACGGCTGTGCGGTGGCCCGAAGCAACGAAGCCAAAGCGCTAGGAATCCCCATGGGTGCGCCGGCTTTTAAGTGGCGGGATTTTTTCAAGCGCCATAATGTCGTGCAAGTTTCGGGTAACTTCGAGCTGTACGGCGATATGTCAAAACGCATCACCAGCATTCTTTCCACCATTACACCCGCGGTTGAGGTTTATTCGGTCGATGAGTCATTTTTGGATTTATCAAAACTAGACATCGCCAACTACACAACGTGGGCAAAAATGGTCCGGGCCCGTATCTTGCAGTGGACGGGCATTCCAGTATCAATCGGTATTGCGCCCAGCAAAACTATGGCCATCATACCCACCTTTTCTGCTCTTTATCATAATACCTTCTGGCCAGTCATCTAGTGCTTTTTTGATATCTTTGGGCGAATCAATTGATCGAAATGGGGCAATAGGTACTCCGCCTTTTTGTAGCAACTGCTTCTGCCAAAGCTTGTCCTGAATAATCTCTACTGTTTGCGGTAGGGGGTTAACCGCCTTGCCAGAGGCTGAAATCCGCTTCAAAACATCAACATCAATGTGTTCAATTTCAATCGTTATATAGTCTGAGCGATCGGCCAACTCCAAAAGAGCATCAGTATCGTACAAACCAGCCGTTATCTCTTCGGCCCCCACTTGAGAGGCAGGGCAGTTGGGACTAGGATCAACAACCAAAACGCGGAAACCCAAGGATTTTGCGGCAAGAGTTAACATACGTCCTAATTGCCCCCCACCAATAATTCCGATGGTTTTCTCGCTCATTTCCTATATCATACATTATTTTGGTCTTTTTTCTCGAAATGTTTACAATACTACTTAATGAAAACTGACAACTCGATCGAAACCACGCAATTGACTCTACCGGGTCAAACAGCATTCGTAAAAGGAAGTGTTCGAGACATCTACACCATTCACGACAAATACATGATCATGGTAATAACTGATAGGATTTCTGCTTTCGATTATCTTCTACCCGTCACTATCCCTCATAAGGGTCAAGTACTCTCACAAATTGCACAATACTTCCTTGAATCGACCAGAGATATCGTACCCAACTGGTTTATCGAATCACCCGACCCAAACGTCATGATTGGGCACAAGTGTAAACCCTACAAGATTGAAATGGTCATTCGTGGCTACCTTACCGGCCACGCCTGGAGAGAATATAAGGCTGGTAAACGAACGCTCTGTGGAGCAAACATGCCAGAGGGGATGAAAGAAAACGAAAAATTCCCAGAGCCGATCATCACACCAGCAACACACGCAGAAGAAGGCCACGATGAAGACATCAGTCCAGACGAAATTGTAAAACAAGGAATCATTCCCGAGAATGATTATCAACAAATCGAAGCTTTTACCCGTGCCCTTTATCAACGTGGTACCCAAATGGCTGCCAAGCAAAACCTCATACTGGTTGATACTAAGTACGAATTTGGGAAAAAAGACGGACAAATATTTTTGATAGACGAAATTCACACACCGGACTCTTCTCGCTATTTTTACGCTGACGGTTACGAGGAACGTTTAAAGAACGGGCAAGCGCAGCGGCAATTATCTAAAGAGTTCGTTCGCGAATGGCTTATTGCGCATGACTTCCAGGGTTTAGACGGACAGGAAATGCCTACAATTCCACCCGAATTTGTTAAAGAAATATCCGATCGCTACATCGAGCTTTACGAGCAGATAACGGGGAAAGCTTTTGAAAAAGTTCCAAAAGACCACGATATCCTAGACCGGATCGAGCAAAACACTAAAAAGGCACTTACAAAATTATCATGAAACAAATAATCCTACCTAGGCCCAGCAAAACACCTTTTTTCTCAGCGATTGATCCGCTAGATAGTCGCTACTACGACCCAGAAGTTGCCAAGTATTTATCAGAAGAGAGTCGCATAACCTATCAAGCCTATACCGAAGCAGCCCTAGCCCACACGCTTGCCGAGTTTGGCGTCTGCTCAAAAACGATTGCGGCACAAATAGAAACAGCAAGCCAAAAAGTCACCGCAAATGCCGTCGCAGAAGAAGAAAAAACCACCAGGCACGACATTAAGGCGGTCGTAAATACTATCCGCGCTCATCTGCCAAACAAAGCTAAGCCCTATGTACATTTTGGTGCAACATCATACGATATCATTGCAACGGCCAACGCCCTACAAACCAAAAACGCCATCAACAGCATCATTTTGCCGCGCCTTACACTGCTCATGCAGACCCTCATCAAGCTAACCGAAAAGTATGCTGAAACAATCCAGGTTGGGCGAACACACGGGCAGCACGCTGTACCGATAACCTTTGGTTTTGCAATTAGCGAATACGTAAGCCGTCTGGGCAATAGCATGGTAGCTATCGAGGCTCTTACCCAACAGCTGCATGGCAAATTCTCTGGGGCAGTCGGTGCATACAACGCACTTAGTACATTTGTTAAAGACCCAATCTTATTTGAAAAAAGTCTACTCAAAAAGCTTGATCTTGAACCGGCCGAGTATTCAAACCAAATCGTACCGCCCGAGGCTATGATTCGTCTTATGGATGAGCTCACGATTGTCGCCGGTATCATGGCAAACCTTGCGCACGACATGCGACACTTACAGCGTAGCGAGATAGGTGAGGTAAGAGAAAGATTTGAGAAGGGTCAAACTGGTTCATCAACCATGGCCCACAAACGTAACCCATGGAACTTTGAAAATGTAGTCAGTATGCACAAACAAGTACTGGCACAAAGCATGAACGCCAACCTCAATATTGCGAGCGAGCACCAGCGGGACCTAACCGACTCCGCATCATCACGGTTTTATGCCGTAGCCATAGGCAGCGTGGCTGCTATGACAAAACGCCTGGATCGCATCATGAGCAAACTCGAGGTAGACGAAATTGCAATGGAGCGTAATCTTACACTAACAACCGGTGCCATCGCCGCCGAACCACTGTACCTACTACTAGCAAAGTATGGCCATGCACAAGCTCATGAAAAATCTAAAGCCCTATCACACCAAGCAATTGCTAAAGGCATATCGCTTGTAGAAAGCATAGAGCAAGACCGTGAAGCCCACACCTACTGGTTAGAATTCAACGAACAAGAGCAAAACATAATCATAGAACCCGAAAGATATTACACTGGCAAGTCTAGTAAAAAAGCCAAAAATATCGTCAAAACTTGGCAAAAATACCTCACTTAACCGCCGTTGGCACGACGATAAGGTATACTAATCTTTATGATAAAAAAGACTCTCAAAATATTCTGGGAGGCCGTGCGACCACAGTGGTGGCTTTGGCTCATCGCAATTTCCGGCCAGATGCTGTTTTTTATTGGCGTCAATGTTCTACAGCCCGTCCTAATTAGTCGTTTTGTTGGGGAGTTAAGTGATGTTGCAGGCAAAACGCTCAGTGACTTTTCGAACATTATCTGGCTTTGGGTTGGATTACACATTTTACAAACCGCCGTCGGCAGAGTGGGTCTTTACTGCTGGTTTTTTGCAGCATCAAAAACTTTGATGCGAATTGATTTAAAAAGTTTTCAAGTTATCTTATCTCAAAGCAGTAATTTTTTCTCAAACAACTTTACCGGGTCACTGGTAACACGATTCAACCGATTCACCAGGTCTTTTGACATCCTACAAAAAGCAGTAATGTTTGACCTCAACTCTCTGTTTGTACAGCTGGTTTTTCCTTTCGCAATACTTTTATTTATTGCTCCAATTATCGCATTTACCTTTTTGGTTTGGTCCGTCGTCTTTGCGTTTAGTCTTTTTTACCTACATAAAAGAAAAATGAAATACAGCCGTAGAGTCGCAGAGTTCGACTCAAAAGTAACCGGCACAATCGCCGACGTGATCACAAACGCACTACCTGTTAAAATGTTCGCACAGTTTAGCAGCGAATATTCATCATTCAAAATACTCGGTAAACAACGCGTTAAAGCTCGCTTAAAAAACATGATGCTTACCGACTGGATCCGGCTATATAAAGTTGCATTTATCACAGTACTTGAAGTTGTAGTATTTCTGTTTTCTGCACACTTTGCGATCGAAGGAACGATTAGTGTTGAGCAAGTGCTCCTAATTCAAATTTACGTCATACAAATTATTCGCAGTCTATGGGACTTTGGTAAACTCATGGACAACTTAGAAGAGGCGGTTTCTGATGCGCACGAAATGGCAGAAATATACGACCTGACACCATCAATACAAGACCCAGTAGATCCAATCCCGTTCGGTACTGTTAACGGTAATATCAAGATTAATAACATTACATTTTCTTACGAAGACGAAAACGAAACAGTTGTATTTAAAAACCTTACTCTCGATATTCCACAAGGGCAGAAAGTAGGGTTCGTTGGACCTAGCGGCGGTGGGAAAACCACACTTACAAAACTTCTGCTAAGATTTATGGACGTGAACAACGGCTCAATAAATATTGACGAAATAAATATATCTGACGTTAAACAAGACGATTTACGATCACAAATTGCCTACGTTCCACAAGAACCAATGCTCTTTCATCGCTCCATTTTTGAAAACATTCGTTATGGAAACCCCGAAGCGAGCAAAGAGGAAGTATTTCGTGCTGCAAAGCTTGCACACGCCGATGAATTTATTAAAAAGCTATCCAGTGGCTATGAAACGTTAGTCGGCGAAAGGGGAGTAAAACTTTCTGGGGGCCAAAAACAACGAGTCGCCATTGCTAGAGCAATGCTCAAAAAATCTCCAATAATCATACTGGACGAAGCAACGTCTGCCCTTGACAGTAAAAGCGAAAAACATATTACTGCTGCACTCGATAACTTAATGCGTAACCGAACAACAATAGTCGTAGCGCACCGGTTATCTACTATTAAAAAGCTCGATAGAATTATTGTATTAAAGAACGGTCAGATAGTCGAAGATGGATCTCATGAAACCCTGCTTAAAAAACAGGGGGATTATCATGAACTCTGGTCCCACCAGCACGGTGATTTCTTAGACGAATAAACTTTTGTCCTGTAAACAGGCCAGCTCCAGCTATAACGCAAGGTCACTCAAAATATACTGAGCAAGAGGACGATACGCACTAATAATATCTTGGCCTTCAGCCGCCTGAACGGGGAGCAAAAAATGGTCGGATCGTTCGGCTACACCGCCCATGTTAATTGAATTACTTCCGTCCATTTCCGCAGTATGAAAATCATCATACTCTTCACGCGTGCGAGGGTCGCCCAGCCGAGCACGATCAGCTATTCTCTGAAATAACATATTTGTATCTGCATGCATATATAAGCTAAGTCCGCCCCGTTCGCCAATAAACGCTGCATCTGCCGGAATCCTGACGCCATTAAATAATACGGTTGAACCAAGCTCCTCATGAAGACGAAAAGCTTCTTGAGCCAACCAATCTTCACCCTCTTTTTTTGCAACTTCCTGCCAGTAGGGAACGTAAGCTTCCCTTGTGGGATCTGCAGGTATGAATCCATCTTTTTTTGCGCGTTCGCGTACATAGCCACCAGAATAAAATTCTAAACAGCCCGATTCCGTCAGGGCAGCACATAAAGAATCTTTCCCGGCACCCGCAGGGCCTCCAACGCCAATTACAGAGATCATAATAACCAATTATATAACTTTTATGCCGTTAAATCAATCACCCCTATTTGGGTTTTGCTTACGTATGTTAATCAATCGAGAAATTAAATACATGTAGCTCGTTAGTCTGACCTTTTACCGAACCGAAACTTTATAGAATCTGTAGGAACCTGATATACGAGAACCCCTTTAAGCGGAACGCCCGGTAAAACCTGTTCATAATATAAGTTGTTATCGATTTTGCCGATTACATCTCCAGATGGAGTAAAAAGGCTCAAAAATCAGTAAGATATGTAATAATAAAAACTATGATTAAACAGCATATACATTTCATAAAAATGGGCGGAACAATTGAGTTCTTTGATCCAGGGTACGAAGCTATCAACAAACGCCTGATGAAGCTCGACACAACAATTGATAGTTACTTGCGTAACCTAATACAGCCTCACTTTACTTTCAGTACAGAAACAATGTCTGAAAAGGATAGCCGAGACATCACTGAAGAAGACAGAGAGAAACTTCTCAAGGCAATCAATTCAACAGAACATACGAATATTGTGGTTACCCATGGAACATTTACTATGGGAGTAACGGCCAACTTCTTGCAGGATCATTCTATCGAGGATAAGAAAGTTGTCCTAACTGGATCGATGATTCCTATTTCTGGCTTTTCTACGTCTGACGCGGGCTTTAACCTAGGATTTGTTATTGGCTCTTTTGCCAATATTGAACCCGGCGTTTACCTGTCTATGAACGGCGGCCTATTTACTCCTAGCGAAGTCGAGAAGAATACTGACTTGCTCAGATTTGAGTAATTAGAATAGTGCTCAAGTTAACTACCAGTCGGCTGCTTAGTCAGGTTCATACGCAATCTCTTCACGACTGGTGATCTTGCGAGGACAAGCTCGCGACCCAAGCCCAACAAAACTTGACGTATAGCAATGTAAGATGATATAATATATGCTTTATGAGTAGTGACAACTTTGAACACGAAGCAGCAGACTTTAGTGATGATCTCAGGGAAGACGAGGCCATTCGTGCAAGTGAGACTAGAGTAATTGGCGCCCTGCAACTGCAAGGGATATTTATAGATATGGATGGGTGTCTCGATCTTGGCGATAAACAAGAACACCTTTTTGCAGACAAGAGACAAGTAACCGCTGACCTAGAGAGCTCGTCTGTTAATGAGCCCGTCTGGGATCCTTCCATGGGCGAAGATCTTTCAGGTGTTGATCCTGATGTTTTAACTCGTGCGCAAGAAATAGAGCGCCTAAAAAGTGAGCAGCTGACACTCAACCGTAAGATTGCTATCGTGACACGTGCAGCAGGGATCGCTGTTGCCATTCACTTTGAAATAGATGAAGTTGATGACGAAGATAGTGATTACCCGATCTCCTCTGCGGATTACGAAAATGCCAGTCAAGGGGTGTTGAGTCCATTAACTAGCCAAGAAGATGAGACCAG
>JBGSYV010000096.1:0-7654 GCA_041750695.1 Saccharimonadales bacterium (SeqCode)
AGGTCGTGGGTTCAAGACCCATCATTCGCCCCAAACTAAATGCCCGGCTTTATGTCGGGTTTTTAGTTTGACGCAGATATGTCCTGAACCAACGCCTAGGTCGTGGGGGAGAACTGCCAGTGGCAGTTTGGACGGCAATAAACTCTTGAAAACTGTGTTTTCAAAGATGTTTTTGTGGGGTCGCAGAATGTGACCGAGACCCATCATTCGCCCCATTATAAAATACTGGTTTTTAACCAGTATTTTTAATTTGTAGGCCGAGCATAAAAGGTTGTTTTACAATACTCAAATAGTTCGCTAAATATTTCTCTGCAGTGACTTGAGCAAATCGATAATTGCCATGAGTGCTTTTTAAGAAAACTATCGTATGAGATATCTAACTTTTTATATGGCCTCCAGCCGTCCATGTCTGCCAAGATCAAAGCTTGCATTTTATCGACAGTCCAAACAAACTTTGATTCTTCATCCCCTTTTTCTTCGTAACTTTTCAAAAGAGTGGTCATGCCAGTGAACAATTCAAGCTCATTGGTTAGCCTTTCAAGTGCAATTGCTTCGTTTTCTACTTTTTGCTTTCGCTCCTGTTTTGATGCATATGCGTTAACATCACCAGCATAGACCTCAACAAAGTCATGGATTAACGCATACTTCATTAACTTGCCTAGATCTAACTTAAGGTTTAGTTTTTCATGCAAATACCAGCAAAGTAATGCAACCGAATAGCTGTGCTCAACATCATTTTCGGCAACCTCACTTTCTAGTCTGTGATGATTTCTATCCACACTAGCGAGATCACTTACTAGTTTTTGTAGGTGAAACATTGTGTTATCTGGTTTTTTCGTCATGTCTTACTCTCCGTAAGCACGTACTACAGTTCGTGCATAACACTAATGTCGGCGCCGAGTGAATTGAGTCGATCGGCTAAATCTTCATACCCTCGGTTAATAGTATAGACATTGCGGAGCATTGAAGTCCCGTCCGCGGCAAGCATACCGATTAACAGCATAACGGCCGGCCGGATGCCGCTTGGGCAAACCACATCTGCAGCTTTAAACTTAGTCGGACCGTTTACGTATGCACGGTGCGGGTCGGCCAGCTCAATACTCGCACCAATCTTTTTCATTTCGGTATACATGAGCGCCCGATCCTCATAGACCCAGTCATGAATAAGCGTTCGTCCTTTAGCAACTGCTGCGATCGGCACAAAATACGGCAAATGATCGATATTTAACCCCGGGTAAACACTTGGGTGAATCTTTTCAACTGGCGCACGCAAACTATAATTATGTTTTTGTACTGTTACATCTACTAAAACAGTGTGGCCGTTTTCTGCCTTATAGGGTGCGGATAGTTTATATGGTAAACCCATCTTCTCTAACTTTAAGAGTTCTAATTGCAAGAAATCAATTGGCGCGCGCTTAACGGTAATTTGTGAGTTGGTCGTAACCGCTGCAGCAATAAACGTCATAGCTTCTACCGGGTCTTCTGCGGGTGAATATTCAACATTCTTTTTGATAGCTTTAACACCACGGATTTTCAATGTGCTGGTGCCGATCCCCTCAATCTTCACGCCAAGCTTCAATAGATAAAAACACAAATCCTGGACCATGTAGTTTGCACTGGCCATTTTTATAGTGGTTTCGCCCTCAAACCGAGCCGCCGCCATAATGATGTTTTCTGTTGTGGTATCACCCGATTCGTACAACACTACGTCACGATGAGGCAAGGCTTTTTTGCTAGCATTGATCTCATAAAAGGTTGCTTTTGTGTTAATAGAAATGCCAAATTCTTCAAGACCATACAAATGCGGAAGCACCGTTCGTTTACCGAGTTCGCAGCCTCCAGCAAATGGAATTGTAAAGTTTTTAAGCTCATGAATAAGCGGCCCAATGAACATCACCACACTGCGCGTTCGCTTGGCAGAGGCTTTATCTAGCTTGGTTAAATCAAACTGCGCGGGGGGCTTGATTTCTAAATCCCCATTGTTCCATTTAACAGCTACGTCGATGCTTTTTAAAACCTCTACAAGTCGGTTTACTTCTTCTATGCGCGGGGCTTTTTTAATAACGCTGGTGCCTTTATTGAGTAAGCTGGCGCAAATTAATGCCACAACTGCGTTTTTGCTTGGGCGAATGGCAATCGAGCCTTTTAGCTCCCGACCGCCCTCAATTCTTAGGTTAATTGCCCCCTCAGAAATACTAATAAGTGATTTATTTAATACGTCGCTAATCCGGCCAAGCATATCAAGGCTTAAATTTTGACGACCGTGTTCTATACGATTTACTGCTGATTGGCTGGTATTTAACCGTTTGGCAAACTCTGCCTGCGTAAGACCCTTTTGTTGTCTTATCTGGTAAATCAGATTGCCGATTTTCTCGTTAGTGGTGCTCATTTCTCAAAAAGTATATCATAAATAGTATGAATTCTAGACTAATTTTAATGTAATTTCATCGCATATTTTCTGACAATACAGTACAATATTTTCATGACTTAGGGAGCAAAAAATACTGTGACTGTAACACTTAACTTGGGGTATTAAAATGAAAGATACAATTGTTCAAAAACTGATCGATAAAGAACGCAAACGCCAACAGCAGGGCCTGGAGCTGATTCCATCTGAAAACTATGTCAGCCGCGACGTACTCACCGCGCTAGGCAGCGAGTTTACCAATAAATATTCTGAGGGCTATCCCGGAAAACGCTACTATGGCGGGCAAGAAAATACCGACCCACTAGAACAACTGGCAATTGATCGAGCCAAAGCCTTGTTTGGCTCAGACCACGCCAACGTCCAGCCACACTCTGGGGCTCCAGCAAACATCGCTGTATACCAGGCCTGGCTTGAGCCGGGCGACACGGTAATGGCGATGCGCCTTGACCACGGCGGGCACCTCACGCACGGCCACCCGATTACCAGCAGCGCCAAGCTCTACAACTTTGTACGTTACGGCATTGGGGACCTAGAAACAGGCGATATTGACTACGACGAAATGCGCCAAGTTGCCCTAAAAGAAAAGCCAAAAATCATCTTGGCTGGGTTTTCTGGCTACCCACGTAACCTGGATTACCAAAAATTCGCCGATATTGGCAATGAAGTTGGCGCAATGCTTATGGCCGATATGGCACACGTTGCCGGACTTATTGCCGGAAAAGCGTTGCCAAACCCATTTGATTATGGCTTTCATGTCATGACGACAACCACTCACAAAACCTTGCGTGGACCAAGGGGCGGTATGGTGCTGTCAAACGGCACCGTTGGGAATCCACTCAAAGCACCGGAAAAAACCATTCCGAACCTGCCAACACTCATAGACCGAGAAGTCTTCCCAGGCTTCCAGGGCGGCCCACACATGCATAGCATTGCCGCAAAGGCAGTTGCTTTTGGTGAGGCGCAAAAACCAGAATTCCAACAATATGCCAAGCAAATCATTGCAAATGCAAAAAAACTTGCTGATGAGCTCATGGCCCGGGGGTTCAAACTCGTTACCAACGGAACTGATAATCATATGGTCATGATTGACATGCCAGCCAGCTTTGATATCGACGGCCGCGAAACTCAAGACATTTTAGACAGCATTGGTCTTACCGCAAACTGCAATGCCATCCCTAACGATACGAACCCACCGTTTCGCCCAAGTGGCCTACGGCTTGGCACACCAGCAATTACCACTCGCGGACTAACAGAAAAAGATATGGTGACAATTGCTGAATGGATGGAACAGGCTATCAAACATCGCAACGATTCGAAAAAACTCGCTAGCCTAAAGCATGAAGTGTGTGCATTTGCAGAGTCATTCCCACTACCGAGCGATACCTAAAAGCACCTATTCAATAGGGGTTGGCTCAGATAATGCGTCCATGTTGCAGTCCATGGCAAAATCAAATTCCGCTTCATTTCCCCTGTATATACGTGGGTGAAGTACATGAGACTCAATACAGGAAATTACCCGCCCGTCATCAAGAGTGATGACTTTAAACACTTCTGATCGAGTTTCATTACCGGTTTCTAGGGGATAATATTCAACCTAAGGATCCGACACTTCTTCAATAGATTCTTCCGGAACGGTTGTCTCGACTGGCTCTTCATGACTACTCTCCGCTTCCCCGCCACATGCACTCAAACTTGCAAGCCCCAATCCAGCTACCAGTAAAATTGATGTTATTTTTTTAGGTACAAATCGCTCTTTCATAAAACTCCTTTAATTAAACCGAGTGTATAGCGGCAACTAAGGGTTTTCAAGCAGTAGCGTTTAGCTAAATTCGCCTAGGAATCGAACCTCCGGTTCGAGTGTAATTCCAAGCTTGGACTGTACAGTTGAGATTATTTCTTGGGCTACCTCATAAATTTGTTGGGAGGTAGCCCCGCCGGTGTTCTCAATTTTTAGTACATGATCTGGGTGCAGCCGGACAGAACCCCATGATTGCCCACGTTTAAACCCGGCAGCTAGGAGTACATGTGCGGCTGAAACGCGCGCATTCGATCCACCGTGAATCTGATTCTGCAAGCGGATAGCTGCCGCTGGCACGTGCTTTTCTTCATATCGTAAAATCTCTTCTGCCTGCTCTTTTGTAACCAGCGGATTGCGAAAAAACGACCCAGCTGTTTTGTGAGCCTTGCTATCTTTTTCAAGTAGCGATCCAGCTCGGCGGCGGGCCCCTATAATCACGTCTCTGCGCTGCGCCAAATCATCAATATCCAGGCTTAGCTCTTTTGCTACCTGAAGTGCCGATTCGTATTGCAGTGGCTTTGGCTCGGCTGATAGCAAAAACGCCGCCCGAGTTATAATAAAATTACGATACTTTTGCTCCTGAAAAATAGAATAACGGTAATCCAGCTTGAGTTCTTCGGCATTCATGCAAAATGTTTTTAGATCGTTACTATCAACATCAAGCACCTCAACCCACTGTAATGAATCGGCAACGGCCTGCCCGTAGGCTGCAATGTTCCCAACCACCGCCGCGCCAACACTCCCCGGTATGCCACTCGTCCGCTCCAACCCCCAGAAATTATTTACAATTGAACACTTTACAAGATCATCCCAATCAGCACCAGCATCAGCGATCAATAAATTCTCTTTCGGGGCAATATATTTTGTCTGTAGCCGCACCGTTGTGCCTGGTAAACCCTTGTCAGAAATCAACACATTGGCGCCACTGCCCAAAAACCAAAGTGGCCGTTCGCATGATGGTAAAGTAGTTGTTAGCTCAATCGTATTTTCAATATCAACAAGTCGATCGGCCATGCCGCCCGTTCCAAAAGAAGTTATTGTTGATAAGTCAAAATCGTTTTTAATAATCACTGCTTTGTAGTTTACCCCAGGCGTGCCATTGTTGTAAAACAAGCAAATCCACAAAAAAGCCTTGAAAGCTATACTGCACCAACGTACCATATAAGCAGATGAGTGATTTTCCAAGCAAAAAAATTGGGCAATTCCTAAAAAACCGGCGGCAGGCGTTGCATGAAAGCATCGCTGAAGTTTCCGGCGCAGTAGAGATTGATATCGATTTGTTACAGAATATTGAGTCTGGCTCCGTCTTGCCAAGTGAAGACATCTTACTGCTGCTCATCAGCCACTTTGAGATCAGTGAAAACCAAGCCATGAAACTTCTTGATATTGCCGGCTACGACAAAGTCAGCGCTTCAAGCAACACCATTCCGGGGCTTGATGAAAAATCAATGAAACAACTATTTATGATGGTGCCAGTGGATAATCGGATCCTCTATTCAAACGGTGTTGATGTTTCAGTAACCAAAAATGGTATAGTACTAAACTTTTTACAGCAAGGGGTTGACGGCAAGGCAAGCTCTGTTTCACGAATCGGCATGAGCAAAGAACAGCTTGTTGATACTATTGGCATTTTGCAAGCCTCACTCACTATGACTCAGCCAAAAAAAGAGCGTAAACAGCTCCCCTCCAGCACCAAGAAAAAACACGTTAAATAACCTCTGTTACTTATCTAGTTTTCTGATATAATAATCCGGGTACAGATGCGCACCGGTAGCTCAGTGGCCGCAGCAAAGCGCTGCAACAATAGACAATTTAGCACTTGCTCTAGTCACTGAAAAACCAAATGAAGTGTAAATACTATAATAATCTGGTACATTTAAATCAAACCAATAAGCACCGGTAGCTCAGTGGATTAGAGCACTTGTCTTCGGAACAAGGGGTCGTAGGTTCGAATCCTACCCGGTGTACCAAATGAGATTCAATTAGCAGACGTCAGGACGGCGTCTACTTTTTTGCTATACTGAGTTTAATGAGCAAACTACTACTTATTACGGGCCCTTCTGGGTCGGGTAAATCTACTGTAGCTAAAGCATTCCTTAAAGAAGCAAAAAGTACTTGGGCTTACGTAAACCAAGATGATTTACGACAATTGGTAACAGCCGGATACTCAACAGCTGATGGGTACGAGCAAGATTGGAGTAAGGATACCAAATTGCAGTGGAAAGTTTCTATCCCAGTATGTTGCGACATAGCAAAGCGCTACATTGAGCACGGAATTAACTGTCTGATTGATTTTAATGCATCCCCTGATGAGTTTAAGGAATGGGAAAGATACTTAGACAGCGTAGAATATCAGCTAATTATACTTTTACCCGACGAGAATACTGTACTTTATCGAAACAGAAATAGGGATGAACGATCAAAATTAAAAGAGAACAAAATAATTCAGAACTATAATAAACTGGCTAGCTGGAAGGGCAAAAACGCATTAATCATAAATAATACCGAAGACTCGGCAGCTGATACCGCTACGAAGTTAAACAGTCTAATAAATTAGTTCTAACTTTAGCTACTGGGCTCTATGGCCCGGCAGCGTTAGCTGGCGATTGGTCGTAGGTTCGGTTTCGCCAGCCGGCGGATGCGTTATCCTGCCCGGCGCAAGGATATTAACCGTCTAAGCCGGTAAACCCAAAAGCAAGTAACGCAATAGCACCAACCAGCGCCACATGCGGCCAAATGCTTTTCTTTTTCTCTTTAGTGTCGGGGAAATTTTCTGCCATCAGGTACTATTATAACAAACCGAACAAATTAACTATTAGGCTAACGACTTCTTCACTAGATCGACAACATCCTCTAGCTTCCAGTCAGACTTTACCAAGTAATCCCCGACATTCCGGTTGAGCACTTCCTTTATGTGACTTGTGTCCGTGAAATTAGATAATACAATGATTTTTGCTTGGCTTCCCCAGGGATTTTTGCGTATTTCTTCTAAAACAACTACTCCGCTCTTTCCTGGCAACATAATATCTAACAAAATTAAATCGGGCTTGTTCTTCAGAGCTTCATCAACAGCCGTTTCGCCATCGCCAATAACAGAAACGTCGTAGTTCTCTCGCAATAACTTATCCTTTAACGCTTTTGATAGACGCGGATCATCCTCTACAACCAATATTGTTGCCTGCACATCTTTGCTGTTCATTTTTGTCTCCGTTTTATTTGGTGATTTTGCTAGCCCTTACTTCTGTCACCACTTAAGTATTTTCTTATTTCGGCAATTATATCATCAAGCCTGTGGTTTGACTTAACGATATAATCAACAATACCGAATTTCATATAACTCTGTTTTTCTGCATCAGAAGCAGTATTTGTGACCACAAAAATTGGGATATTTTTAAATTTAGTGTCATTTTTAATCTGTGATACAAAAT
>JBGSYV010000097.1:0-4962 GCA_041750695.1 Saccharimonadales bacterium (SeqCode)
GGCTCTCCCAAAAGAAGATGGCCGAGTTGTTTGGGGTGGAAGTACACACCATCAATTACCATTTAAAAGAAGTTTTTAAATCGGGTGAACTGGATGAAGTTTCAGTTATTCGAAAAATTCGAACAACTGCTTAAACAACAAGCAGCTAGAGGACAAGCATGTAACCAACTAAAAAACACCTAATGAGCGACTTTGACGACCTACCCACATTGCCTACCATCAACCGCACGGTGGTGATGGAAGTGCCCAAACAGCCCTTTTTTGACTGGGTCAATGCGCTATTTCCTAACAACACGCCCATTTATGCAGAAAACATAAAGGAATACAGCAGTTATTTGATTAACAACGAACTGATTTTACACGAAGCCAAAAACACGTTGCGCAAGTACTGGAAAACTATTTTTATAGAGCAGCTTAACGGCGTAAGTACTTACGCTGAAACCTGGCCACAACCCAGTTGGCAACTATTTACACAATGGTTTGACTGCTATTTTAGTTCTATGGTTTTTGACCCGCAAGACGAACCCCTACATCTGGAAAGCTATGACTGATACCAACACCGTTATAAAACCCAACTATAAACAAACCAAACTTGGATGGATTCCGGAGGAGTGGGAGGTTAAAACACTTGATGAAATTGGAGTGTTTTCAAAAGGAAAGGGAATAGCAAAAAATGAAATAACACCCAATGGAAAGCCTTGTATTCGATATGCTGAAATTTATACAAAATATAACTTCTATACGACCGAATTAGACTCCCATATAAGTGAAGAAGCTTCATTGAGCAGCAAAAAAATAACGTATGGAGATTTACTTTTTGCAGGATCAGGGGAAACCTTGGAAGATATAGGTAAATGCGTCGCTTACCTTGGCGAATCAGAGGCTTATGCCGGAGGTGATATCGTCATACTTAGTCCAAATTCTGTGTACTCTCAATATTTAGGATTTTTCTTAAATCATCCAATTGCAAGGCGACAAACTCACAAGCTTGGACAAGGACATTCTGTGGTGCATATTTATTCCAGTGGTCTGAAAAAATTAAAAGTTCTTTTACCACCACACCCCGAACAACAAAAAATAGCCACCATCCTCTCCACTTGGGATCGGGCATTAGCCAAACAACAACAGCTCATTGCCGCAAAACAGCAGTTTAAAAAAGGGCTGATGCAGCTTTTGTTGACGGGGAAGATCCGGTTTGCCGGGTTTGAGGGGGAGTGGAGAATGCAAGAAATTGGAGATTTTGGAAAAGTAGTATCTGGCTTAACTTATAAACCTGAAAACGTAACTGAAAATGGAGTTTTGGTTTTAAGGTCATCAAATATTCAAAACGGTAAACTTGAGTTTTATGATAATGTATATGTGAATAATAATGAGTTTAATCCAGTAGAAAAAGATGATATTCTTATTTGTGTCAGAAATGGAAGTAAAAACCTTATTGGAAAGAATACTCTTATTACTAAAGATATCGCAGGTGTTGCATTTGGGGCTTTTATGAGTGTATTTAGAAGTAAAAGAAACGGGTATTTAAAACATCTTTTTGAAACGGACTTATATCGTAAAGAAATTCATAAAAATCTAGGCGCTACAATAAATTCAATTAATAGTGGAAATCTTAAACGTTTTAAGTTTTTATTTCCTCAAGATGATACTGAACAACAAAAAATAGCTTCCGTATTAACTGCTGCGGATAAAGAAATAGAGCTATTACAAAAACAACTTACCAACCTCCAAGCACAAAAGCGGGGGTTGATGCAGGGGTTGTTGAAGGGTGAAACGCGAGTAAAATTAAAAGAAGAAGGTGTTCCCATAAAAAAACAAAAAACCTAAGCAAATCAACTAGGTTTCTTGTCGCCCGGGAAAAGCCCAATCCTCTTATGAATTAATGTAGCAAGAATCATCCTTAAAAACAATGTTTTTAACAATAAATGAAGAGACCGGTTCTTAAAATAGAGTGAAAATTCCCTTAAAAACAAGGCGATTACATATAGGTATAAAAATTATAAAATGGCAAATTACACCGAATCCCAAGACTCCCAAGCACCCGCCCTGCATCTGCTTCAGAAGCTGGGCTGGCAGTATATTACCCCCGAGCAAACCCTTAAGGAGAGATCTGGGCTCTTCAGCGGGGTGTTATTAGAAGATATATTGGCAAAACAGTTAAGCAAGATCAATAGTTTTGAATATAAGGGAGATAGCTATAAATTCTCTACGGGTAGTATTCAGGCGGCTATTAATGCCCTAAAGTCTGTGCCAGACGAAGGTCTGTCCCGTACCAATGAAAAAGTCTATGACCTGCTCACTTTGGGCAAAAGCTTTACCGAGACCATACAAGGCGACAGCAAAGGCTTTACCCTAAAATACATCGATTGGGAACACCTAGAAAACAACAGTTTCCACGTCACCGAGGAATTTGAAGTAGAGGGCATCAACGGCAAACGCCGTCCTGATCTGGTGCTGTTTGTAAACGGGATACCATTTGTGGTCATCGAAAACAAACGCCGGGATAAAAACGAATCCATAGACGAGGCCATCTCACAAATGCTGCGCAACCAACGTAAGGAAGGGGGCATTCCACGCTTGTTCTATTTTGCCCAACTCTTGCTGGCCGTGCATCCCAACGAAGTCAAATATGGCACCACAGGCACCCCGGCTAAGTTTTGGAGTGTGTGGAAAGAAGACAATGAAAAACAAGTGCAAAAACTGCTAAAAACAACCGTAGCAGAGCTTGCCGCAGAAGACAGGTTTCCCACAGAACAAGATAAAAGTCTGTTGGCACTCTGCAGCCCCAAAAGGGTGATGGAGCTGGCTTATAAATACATAGTATTTGACGGGCCCATCAAAAAAATATGCCGCTACCAACAGTATTTTGCCGTGCAAGATACCATGGAGCGGGTAAAACAAAAGGACAGCAACGATAACCGCAAAGGCGGGGTCATCTGGCATACCACTGGCAGTGGCAAGTCCTTGACAATGGTGATGCTCTCCAAAGCATTGGCATTGGATGCTGACATTCCCAATCCGCGGGTCGTGATTGTAACCGACCGAATCAGCCTGGACAAGCAGATCTACAAAACCTTTCAAAACTGTGGCAAAAGAGTAGAAAAAGCCCAAAGCGGCAACCACTTAACCGAACTGCTGAAAGACAAGGGCAATGAAATCATCACCACCATCATCGATAAGTTTCAGGTGGCCTCCAATCGGTTGAAGATCAAAGAATCCCAAAACATCTTTGTACTGGTGGATGAGAGTCACCGCAGCAATTATGGCAGTGCCCACGCCAGTATGAAAAAGATATTGCCCAATGCTTCTTATATTGGGTTTACGGGTACGCCCTTAATGAAAAGCGAGAAAAGTACCGCCCGTAAGTTTGGCGGCTTTATCCACAAATACACCATCGATCAGGCCGTAAAGGATGGTGCGGTCTTGCCCTTGCTATATGAAGGCCGTTCTGCCAAGTTAAAAATCAACAAGGAACAAATAGACAAAGGTTTTGAGCGTTTGGCAAAACCCCTGAGCGAAGACGCGCAAAAGGATTTAAAAAAGAAGTTTTCTTCCATCTCCAAGATTTATGAATCAGACAGCGTAGTAGAAGAAATCGCCTATGATATCTCTAAACATTACACTGCCAACTGGCAGGGAACTAGAGCAAAAGCACAGTTGGCAGTTCCTAAGATTGATGTGGCCATCAAATACCAAAAGTATTTTGAAACGCAGACTGATCCAGCCTTAAAAATAAATACCCGTGTGGTCTTTACCCCACCCGACAGCCGCAAGGACAATGAAGATGTCTGGCAGGAATCCAGTTCAGACTCTCTTAAGTATTGGGAGGGCTTGATGCAACAGTTCCGCGATCAGGACACCTATGAGAATTATGTGGTAGACAAGTTTATCGACCCTGAGGATACCGAAGTGGAAATGCTGATTGTGGTGAGCAAGCTATTAACAGGATTTGATGCTCCAATTAACACTTTGCTTTATCTAGCTAAACCTTTAAAAGGGCATAATTTACCACAGGCCATTGCTAGGGTCAACAGGCTGTTTAAAGGCAAAGAATACGGTTACATCATTGACTATGTGGGCGTGTTGGGAAAACTGGATGAAGCCCTGACTGAATACAGTGCACTGGAAGATTTTGAGGAGGACGATTTATTGAACGCGGTGGCAGATATGAGTGAAGAGGTTCGGAAAGTGCCCATACACCATGCGGAGGTGTGGGATATATTTAAAGGGGTTAAGAACAAGAACGACATTGAGGCGCTAGAGCGCTGTATTGCCCAAAAAGACCTGCGGGACGACTTTTATGAAGCCCTGTCACAATTTGCCAGAACCTTACAAGTGGCCATGGCTTCTGACGTGTTTTATGAAGAATTTACTACCCAGCAAATCGCTTTTTACAAAGCAGAACTTAAAAAACTGCAAAGCCTCAGGGTTTCGGTCATGTATCGGTATGCCGAATCCGTTTCCTATAAAGAGTATGAGCCCCGGGTTAAGAAATTATTGGATACCTACGTGAATGTATATGAGATTCAGGAGATCACGAAAGACGTCAATATTTTTGATAATACTATGGTAGAAGAGGCTTTGGAAACCTATGGAAAAACCCCAGCATCCAAAGCAGATTTCATTGCCCACCGCATGAAAAAGGTAATTACCGAAAGTATGGAAAAGGATGAAGCCTACTATAAAAAATTCTCAGACCTGATTGAACAGACCATCAACGATTTCCATGAAGGCCGATTAAGCGAAAAAGACTATTTGGAAAGCATCAATAAAATCAGGCATGATTTGGAGCAGGGCCATCAAGAAGGCATCCCTGAATTGGTGAAGGACCGTCCCGAGGCCAGAGCTATTTTTGGTGCAATTAACCAAGTTATAGAAGAGCAGCACGGCAAGAAGGTCAGTGCATCTATTCAAGATAAATTAGCCATAGCAGGGATTGATATCACCAAGATTATTGAAAAG
>JBGSYV010000098.1:0-3286 GCA_041750695.1 Saccharimonadales bacterium (SeqCode)
AATGTGAGCGGCTGTAGCCCTGTCTGCTCACCCGCTCTTTTACGGCAAGTTGCCCCAGTTTAGTGCTTACCAATTTTTCTTTATCAACTTCCGCCGGCATAGTATCGATGGTTTCGCTGTGATACTGCTTTGGCTGTAAGTTAGAATACACAGCGTAGCAAAAAACCATGCCGAAAATCAGCAATATAATTCTTGATCTACGCCGCGCAAACTGACTCAAAATAACACTCCCGTCTTGTGCTAAAGTTGACTAGTCTTTTTGGTAAAGACAGCTTATTTGATTAGGTCGAACTGACCAATAACTGGAAGTCGTTTTTCTTTTTTGCCAAGCGCATTTAACACACCGATGATAAACAAGATGAAAACAAATAGATTTCCGAGTGGAAGAATTAAGAACCACCCAAGCAACGGAATAATCGTTCCAACAGTGTTAATTACAAGACTGGCGATAAGCAAAATGAGTCCTTGGTTAGCATGAAACTTACCAAACTTGCTTTCTGGGTTAGTTACTAGCGGCAAGAAGAACAAAAGCCCTAAGTATGCTAGTGCGGAAACAATCTTTACCTGATCGTCATTAGCGGTAGTTTTTGCTTGCTTCTCGTTTGATGTTGATGATTTTTCAGCTTCTGCCATGTGAACACTCCTTGATCGTAACTTATTAGTATATGCAATTAAGATACCATCCTAGCAAGGTTGTTGGCAATGCTGAATAATTGTAACCCCTGCTAATAAAGTGACGATTTGCAATACATGTTATGATATAAGCATTAGTAGTAAAAAGGAGAAAAATATTATGTTAAAACAAATAATTGATGAAACCACCGGTGCAGTTGTTGCCGCAGTACAGGGTGTAAATGATATTTTGCAAGCCATTACCGACACCGTGAAAAACCAAGTCGTTAACGTATTGTCTGGAAGCGGAGAAATCGCTGGCACAACAGTAGAAGCAGTTGCATCAGTGGCCAGTGGTGCTATAAAAGGCGCTGGCCAAGTAGGCGCATCAGTCACCGAAACTGCAACAAATACCATGAGTGGTATTGTTGGCGGCGTATCACAAGTTGGCGGTGACCTCATCGGAGCTATCCGTGGTGGTGCAGAAGGAATCGTTAAAGGAACAGCCGAAACCGGTGGCGACGTTGGCTCAGCAGCTGTATCAGCAGTCCAAGGAGCGATAAAAGCCGCTGGTGATGTTGGCCAAGATACTTCAGAGGCAGCAAAAGCCGCAGTCGGTGGTGCTTTAGATGCAGCTACAAGTGTTGGAGGCGATGCCGTTGGTACCGTCCGGAACGCATTACTATCTGCCGCGTCACTACCTCGTGATGTAATTGAATCGGCCATAAAGGGCAGCGACGAAAAGTAATAAAGTAATACCAAATACTCAACTCTCATGGATCAACTCGGCTATAACGAAAAGCATTCTTTAGTTAGTAATAATATATTTTTGCCATCAAAAGCAGAAGTTATTACTTACTTGTTAATTAGCACTCTTCTGCTTTTTATTGCCAGCGCCCGAACAGCATGGGACATCATAGTAAACAATCAATCACAAGAGTATATCGGGATGTACAGTGCGCTGCAAAATCAAATAGATTCTGTGGAATACGCCCTGTCTTGGCCGTTGCTTGGCATTGTTTCAACCATGTTGTTTTGGGGCGTTGTTGGTTGTTTTGCGTTTTATTTAATATGGGTGTTCCAGCATTTTTACTTACGAATAAAAAAAGATGTGCACGATGACAACATCAATCAACTTGTTCAGCGTAAATCATCTTGGAGTGTTATTCAAAAGCACCTACTGTTTTTTAGTACTACTATATTAACAATTGTAAGTGTGGTGTTATTTTTTAGCACCATCCTGCCATTTGCTTCAAATGCGGTTATTAATACAGTTGGCGCCCCAACTGTATTTGGAAATTATCTGCAAATTGCACTCGGAATAGTAATCGCCGCGGTTGGCATTTACTTTATTAAAACGCTGTACAAAAGTGCTCGCTACGAATGGCGAGTATATTTTGCTGACACCGAGAATAATTAAGCTTTCTATCCTACAATAAATATTTGATCGAAAGCACGCCGCCCACCAACAGTAGCACAAACAACAGCGAGAGAACATCAACGTATTTTTCGATAGTGTCTTTGTAGCGCTTTCCGAAGTGGTGCATTAAAAACGCGATAGCAAAAAATCGGCCGCCGCGCCCAATAATTGATGCCAGCACAAAAACAAAAAAGTTTACATTGAAAACACCAGCAGAAATGGTAATTAACTTATAAGGAATCGGCGTAAACGCGGCCGTGAAAATTGCCAGAAACGCACTGTCTTCATACCGTTCGCCAATCATTACAAACTCATCCTGCAAATGATAGGTGTTAATGACGGTTTGCCCGACCGTTTCAAAAAGCATAACGCCAATAAGGTATCCAAAAATACCCCCAAGAATGCTACCAACGGTGCAAATAAGCGCAAACCGAAGGTATTTTTTGGGCTTTACTGTTGTAGTTGCAATGAGTAGTGGGTCGGGTGGAATCGGGAAGAACGAGCTCTCAATGAACGCAATGATTCCAAGTGCCCATCCAGCCTGTTTTGTTTCGGCCCAATGAACTACCCAGGCATATAATGCCCGAATCTTTTTTCGTGGCCAGGAAAATAAACTCAGCGTCCAAATAATTGGCTTGGATTCTTTGAAGGCTTTAAACCGCGGTGCGTTTTTTATCGGGGTTTCTGGATTTTTTGGATCTTTAGTGGTCATTTATCCTCAGCATTCTTGAATGAATTAAAAGTATAACTTGCAGGGCTTATACATAATACAACAAATTCACCAGCCGCCAGCTTAGCAATTGGCGGTAACATTACCATTTTGCCATAAAGTTTGGGTTTTATAATCTTTTGATACACCATGGTGGTTATTTCCGGATCATCCACTAGGTGAGCCACACCATTTAATTGTAAGGTTGCTACTTGTTCAGCATCAAAAATAGTCACGGCTACCTGCGGTGAATCAACAATCTGTTTTGCTTTTTTGGTTTGATTTTTTGTTACGATATATAGATAATTCTGCGCGTCAACAGCATAGTACACTGCTGCGCCGTGCGGATGACCATTCGCGCCAACCGTAGAAAGAACCGCCAGCTCATGACTTTGCATAAACCTAACCGCCTCTTTATCGATATCAACAACATCAAGGTTAAGCTCGTGCTTAGACTCTGTACTACTAAGCTCTGCTGTTTTTGTGGTTTGATCCTGATCAGACATGCGCTTACTTTCAATAAAATCTGCAAATATCTGTGCCGG
>JBGSYV010000099.1:0-4134 GCA_041750695.1 Saccharimonadales bacterium (SeqCode)
CTGCCGTGTGCAGAAAAATTAGCCTTCAATAGCGAATCAGAGGCTCAGGCAGTTGCTACCACTACAAAATACCGCCACGGAAACGCCCTGAAAGTCTACAAATGCACGCACTGTAATTTGTGGCATCTCAGCACAAACTACTGAATCAAACCGCTTTTGGTTAAATTCATTAATCCATGTAATATTGTTCTAATAGCAAAAAAGGAGGAGTAATGGCAGAAAATTTATATCGGAATCAGTTATTGATCCCGGGCGATCGGGTGATTTCGGCTTTTGATAATATGAGTTGGGGTGAGGCAGTTATGCAGGCTGAAGAGATTGGTCCCCATATTGGATTTGTAAAATCTAACTCACTACATCAAAGGGAGGGAACCGATGATGCGGTTGATACGTTTGCGGCGCTAGGGCTGCTTACTTTTATTGACGGAAAGTATCACGATATTCCTGAAACAGTAAGAAACCATTTAAGAGAAGTTACTCAATCGGGTGCAGCACTTATCACGGTTCATGCATACGGGGGTGCCGAAATGCTAGAAGCAGCTGTTCAAGGGGCAGATGAAGGTCGTGAGCAGATTCGTGATGTTTTTAAAAGGGCGTCTGTAGAAAAAATCGGCGGAGTTTTAGGTATAACCGTTCTCACATCATTAGATTCGGATGATTGCGTGTCTATATTTGGTACAGACAAAGAAGATGTTGACGGAAAAAAGAAGAAAGTTATTCAATTCGCAAATATGGCCCTAGAGGCTGGCCTGGATGGGATTGTTTGTTCTGCAGATGAAGTTGATGCAGTTAGAGCCAATAGTAACTTTGACGGGCTGTTAACGGTTGTACCGGGTATCACCCCGCCATTTGCAAAGAAAGCGAGCGATCAAAAAGCAACAGGCACACCAACGGATGCAATAAATAGGGGTGCAGATTTGATTGTAGTCGGCCGTGGTATCAGTCAAGCACAAAATTATGGCTTAACCAAAGCTGAAGCTGCAGCTGCAATTGCAGACGAAATTGGACAAGCCCTGCGGGGAGGAAATGAATAATGCCATTTTCTGAACGGCTAACTGCAGATATTGAAAGATTCAAAGATCGAGTTTTTACCGATCCGACCGGAGTATTAGATGCAGAGGACATTCATCATGAGTTTGCAAAAGGTGGACACGGCAGAAAGCTTGATTTCGATAAGATAGACGACGGCAGTGATATGTTTATTGAGTGGATGGCGGTGTATGCCAGAGCAGTCGGTGAATTATTTCCATACCGACCCCCGGACGTTCTTGTCGGGGTGGCGAATGGAGCTAATAGGGTTGCCAGACACGTTGGATTTCTTCTTGGTATAAAGTCACTTGAAACAGTAAAAACGGACTCCAGATCCGTTGCGCTTGACGAAGAAGCACGGGCCTATATTGATAGCGAGGGTCCTCGGCTTGCGTTAATTACAGAAGACGTAGGAACTACGGGTAGTACCGCAATGACCGCTGTTGCCGATTTACGGCAGCTTGGTGTTCCTCAAGTGGGAGCTATCAATGGATGGCAAAGAAACCCTGTTTTAGAGGTTTTTAACCGCGAAAGAGTTCCCCACTACTCCGTTATACATCATCCGCTTCCAACGTTTTCACCGGTAGATTGTCAACAACAACCTGACGGCTATTGTTATCAAGGCGTAGAATTAATTAGACGACAAGATTAATTTAAGCCTTGCATCGAAGGCACTCAAGTCGCGTGGTAAAATAGGAACCATGAAGCTGCCAGATAAGCCCGTGCTGCAAGACTATCAGAAGCTAATTCGGCAATTAGTTATAGAGCGTGGTTTCAATACAGAAACACCAAATGAAGTATTCACTTTGCTGATTGAAGAAGTTGGTGAACTTGCAAAAGCAATGCGAAAATCCGGTGGGCTAAAAACCAGCAAACACTCAAAGTCGCATGAGCTAGAAGAAGAGTTTGCCGATGTTTTTTGGTTACTAATTGATCTAAGTAATCGGTTAAATGTAGATCTAGAAAAAGCTTTTCGTGAAAAGGAAGAAATAAATAGCAAACGCAACTGGACTCATAACTAATGGCGAAGCAGTCAGCGGGAATATTAGTTTATCGATTCAATAATCAGCAGCTAGAGGTGTTGTTGGCGCATAATGGCGGACCATTTTTTGCACGCAAAGATAACGGCTGGTGGACGATTCCAAAAGGATTAATAGAGCCGGATGAAGACCCGGTCCAAGCCGCAAAGCGAGAGTTCAAAGAAGAAACCGGAATAGATTTGCCGGCTGGTGATCTAACGCCGCTTGGAAGCGTTCGCCAGAGAAACAACAAAGATGTTCATGCGTGGGCAATTGAGGCTGACATTGATGTTTCTCATTTTGTAAGTAATACGTTTTCAGTGGAATGGCCGCCAAAATCTGGTAAAACAGAAGATTTTCCAGAAATTGATAAAGTTCAGTGGTTCAACCTAAAGCAAGCAAAAGTAAAAGCAAATAGTGCCCAGGTCGAGTTGATTGATAGGTTGGTTGAGCATTTAGGTTTTGATGATGTAACACCAGAGCAAATTAACCTTCTATAGTCTGTTATACTACACTTGATGACACAGTCGCTAAAGCTAAACCGAATAATGACCATGCCCGGTCTGGGCAATTAACTCTTTTATTTAATGCTTTATATAACTTTTTAAGATAGGTACACTACAACTATGAATTATTTTATTACAACCTCAATTCCGTATGTAAACGGCGATCCGCATCTTGGTCACGCCCTAGAATTTATTATGGCAGATGTGCTTGCCCGGAACGCACGTGCCCAAAAACACGATGTGATTTATAGTACCGGGACAGATGAGCACGGTGGTAAAATTGCCGAAAAAGCAGTTGAACTCGGCAAAGACCCGAAAGCGTTTACCGATGAAATCAGTCAAAAATTCCGGGATCTACAAAAACAGCTCAACATCAGCAACGATCGTTTTATTCGCACTACCGATGCTGCGCATGAACAACGCGCCCAAATTATCTGGAACAACCTCAAAAAAGATATTTACAAAGGGAGCTACGAAGGCTGGTATTGCACCGGCTGTGAAACGTTTGTACCAGACGCAACTGTTAAGGCAAATAATAACACTTGCCCGGACCATAACCGCCCTTACGAAAAGCTAAAAGAAGATAACTACTTTTTCAAACTCAGTGCGTATTCTGACAAAATTAAAGCCGCCATTGAAGATAATAGTTTTGCAATTGTTCCAAGCTCCCGGAAGCAGGAAATCCTGAATGTTATTGGCGAGGGGTTGCGTGATATTAGTATTTCCCGGCCAAAAGAAAAAATTGGTTGGGGAGTGGCTGTCCCCGATGATGAAAGCCAAGTTATGTATGTTTGGTTTGAGGCGCTGATGAATTACATCACGGTGCTTGGCTATCCTGAGCATGATGATTTCAAAAATTTCTGGCCAGCCAATGTTCAAGTAATTGGTAAGGATATTTTACGGTTTCATGCGGCGATCTGGCCAGGATTACTATTGGCGCTTGATTTGCCACTGCCGCAAAAACTATTTGTACACGCCTGGGTTTTGGATGAAAAGGGCAAAAAAATGAGCAAGACACTCGGGAACGTTGTTACCCCTGCTGAGTTGTTGCAGAAATATGATGCTGATGTGATTCGGTATTTCTTCATGCGGCATATTCCAAGTTATGACGATGGTAACTTCAGCTGGCAACGGCTTGATGATGCTTATAATAATGAGCTCGCCAACGAGTTAGGAAACGCTGTGCAGCGAACCCAGGTGATGATTCAGAAATACCAGGGCGGCGTAATTGGTGATATGCCGCAGTCGTCTCACGATGTGGCAACCTACGAAGAGGCAATGGAAGACTGCAAATTTGATCGCGCACTTGATGAAGTATGGGAGCAAGTTCGTGGTTTAAACCAATATATTGAGGAAGCAAAACCGTGGCAAATCGCCAAAGAAAAGGATGATGACCACCTCCGGGAAGTATTGGCTTACCAAGTGAGTTGCTTGTTAGAAATTGCCGATCTACTAGAACCATTCATGCCACAAACTGCTGTGAAAATCAGACATATCTTCCAAGAAGGGGTGATTCGCCCAGATACCGAGACGTTGTTCCCCCGCAAAGAAACGCCAGCAGCGGGTGCATCTTAAAGAGC
>JBGSYV010000100.1:0-7829 GCA_041750695.1 Saccharimonadales bacterium (SeqCode)
ACTCGATGCGCTTGACCAACCACTTCTCCTCGCTAGCGCTCACTTTATTTGAGCGTACCGGCTCAGCTTCTTCTTGATTTACCACTTCTAGTGAACGAGCTGAATGATCACGCTTCTGCAGATGGCCCCGTTTTATCAAGCTGTTTACATGCAGCGCCACCGTCGCCACAGAAGAATAGGCACAGCCCTTCATGATCTCCCGGTAGCTCGGGCTATAACCGTGTTCGTTGATGAACGCTTCAATAAAAGCGAGCAGCTCGCGCTGTTTTTTGGTTGGTCTTATACTTTTTTCCTGGCTCATGCTCGTTTCTTTCTGGTTGTTCTAGTGCTTGCAAACACCCAATATTTGTACCAAGTGTAGTTCCAGCCATACATAAAACCAGCTGAAATGAACTGGCCAATATACGGCGTAATGCCAAACATATCACGTGCCACCAAGACAATTATATAATCAATTATAAAATTACATAGCGTAAGAATGGTGTAGCGTTCGGTTGCAATGGTGAGGCGCCGATGTTTCTTTTTATCTTCAAACACCCACAATCGCTGTAATACAAAGTTAATCGTCAGGCCAAAAATGTTAGCAAAAAGCTTTGACCACCACAGATTAAGATCCAACACGATATCGCAAAAAGCGAACATGGCATAGCCAGACCAAAACCATGCTCCACCGGCAATGGAATATTGCACAATACGAACAAACTCTTTATATCTTTGGCGGCGTTTTTGCTTTTTGTTCATAGCTTATGGTTAGTATATCACTCATATAAACATGCTGCATAAAGGTGTTACAATAAAATCACTGTCATGAAAAATAATGCGTCTTTAATCTTTTCGTTTTTTCTGTTAATCGGCGATTTTTTGGCGCTTTTGGCTGCGTTTTCTGTAGCGTACATCTTGCGCGTAAAGTACGATCCACGGCCACTTGTCGAGCAGATCCCGGCTGATCAATACTTCTTTGCATTTGCTGCTATATTGCCACTTTGGCTGCTGGTTCATGCGGTTATTGGTCTGTACAGTCAACAAGTATACAACAAGCGTTTTTCAGAACTCGGCAGGCTTTTGGTTGGCTCATTCTTGGGTATCTTAGTTATTATCGGCTATGATTTTGTAGCTGATGCCGCATTATTCCCAGCCCGTCTGGTACCAGTATATGCCTTGGCGCTTGGGTTTGGGTTTTTGATACTGTTTCGAACGGTTGCCCGTTGGTTACGGCGGTTTTTGTACACCCGTGGATATGGCGTCAGTAACGTTATAATTATTGGCAACACAAAAGTTACCCAATCAATAGCCGACAGCTTGTGGGACGTTAAGATTAGCGGCCAAGAAGTTATAGCCACCGTTGGATATAAAGTTGATGGCATAAAATGCTACAAAGATTTTGAGGAGGCATTATCAAAAATCCGTCGCCCGATCCACAGCATTATCCAAACCGAGCTATACAGTGATCAAACAAAAAACAGCACAATCTTGCAGTATGCACAAAAGAATCACGTTGCCTTCCGGTTTGCGCCTGGCAATAGTGACTTGTTTGTAGGTAATATGAGCGTTGAACTGTTTGAGAACATTCCACTGATTTCTATACACCAAACACCGCTTGTGGGCTGGGGAAGAATCGCCAAGCGCTTATTTGATCTAACCTTTTCAATCTTTGTAGTCATTGCCCTCTCGCCGTTGTTGCTACTCATATCTCTTTTACTTTTTGTGTTTGATCCGGGCCCTATCATCTTCAAACAAAAACGAATCACTCGTTATAGCAAACCGTTCAATGTCCTAAAATTCCGGACCACAAAAAAGAAATACACCTGCAGCCCCGAAGAAGGCTTCGGGAAAATGAATCGCCCTGACCTCCTAAAACAGTACCGAGAAAACGGTGATTTCATACCAAAAGATCCGCGCTTTACGGTTATCGGCCGGTTTTTACGTAAAACCAGCCTGGATGAACTGCCGCAATTATTAAACGTAATAAAAGGCGATATCAGCCTTGTCGGCCCCCGTGCGCTGGTGCCTGAAGAAATCAACACCGCCCAAGCAAAGCATCATATTGTGAGCGTAAAATCTGGTATAACCGGACTAGCTCAAGTTTCTGGCCGCCGAGATATCAACTTTGAGGAGCGGCGGCGCTTAGATGTATATTACGTTCAAAACTGGAGTTTTTGGCTAGATATCACGTTGCTACTCAAAACCCTCAGAGCGGTCGTTTTTGGCACTGGGAGCCGATAAATGAATGGGTCAAAAATTGCTATAGTTTGCGATTGGCTAGTTGGTGGTGGCGCTGAAAAAGTCGTTCAAGAATTACACACGATGTATCCAAATGCACCAGTCTACACTTCTTACTGCAGCGATGAGTGGCGAAAAAAACTAGACAACAAAGTAGTGACTGGCTACTTACAAAAATGGCCGTTCTCAAAATTACGTAAATTCTTGCCGGTGCTGCGCCATTTCTGGTTTAAACAGATTGATCTAACAGATTATGACATTGTTATTAGCTGCACGGGCAATGGTGAAGCAAAACAAATCACTACAAAAAATTCTACAAAACATCTCTGCTACTGCTTCACGCCAACTCATTTTTACTGGCGGCAATACAACCAATATATAAAAAGCCCGGGGTTTGGTTGGTTGGATCCAATAGTCCGGCTGGGCCTACGGACCTTTATTCGACCGCTCAAAAAATGGGACCATAAAGCCGCCCAAAAAGTAGATAGTTTCGTGGCGATATCTCGGCATATTCAGTCTGATATTGAAAAGTATTACAAACGAGATTCAACCATAATTCACCCACCGGTGGATGTACAGCGGTTTCATGAAACGGGCTCGAACAATAAGCGTTCCGGCTTTATCACGGTTGGGCGGCAAGTCCCCTACAAGCGCGTTGATTTATTGATACAAGCATGTAATCAACTTCATAAGGACTTCACCGTAATTGGTCGTGGCCCTGAACACGAAAAACTTAAAAAAATGGCCGGACCAACAATCCGTTTTTTGACAAATGCTGATGATGAAACGGTTGTAAATGAACTTCAGAAGTCCGAGGCCTTTTTGTTCGCATCGCTAGAAGATTTTGGTATCGCACCGGTAGAAGCTATGGCGGCAGGCACACCAGTCATTGCCTACAAAGCCGGCGGTGCCCTCGACTACGTAATTGAAAACAAAACTGGAGTCTTTTTTCAAGAGCAAACAGTAGAGTCAGCCAAACACGCTATTCAACGTTTTGAAAAAACAAAGTTCTCACCACAAACAGTGAAGAATAATTCCAAGATGTTTTCAAACCAAGAATTCACATTAAAAATGACTCAGATAGTTGCACTGGGTTCAAAAAAGATTTAACCGTCGTTCATTTCTGAACGCATATCTTTATACTCTAAGAAATGTATATGAAAATGCCCTTTTTGGCTTTGCTGTCTTGGATTGTTAATAATCCGGCAATCATAGTCCGTTTTTAGTTCTTCGATAATTTTTTTAAGCTCAGCTTCTTCTTCTGAACTTAAATCAGATTCTGAAGCTTCACGTTTTGGAATAAGCATGTGGTGCGTCTTAAAAGGGAGGGAGTAAGGGAACCTGTTCTCAATAAGAGCCCAGAACTGCCATTCTCGCAATCGTGGTTCATCTTTTAGCGAATGCAAATTATTCTGAATTTTTGCTGTTAGGTATGCCTGTTCGTCTTTGTCTGTCCGCAAACTTATCGGCAGCTCTGGGGCTTGATTCGCGTTATTTTTTTGGGTTATTTTCTGCTTCACGGGTTAATATATTATAGTTTTTATTATTATAAATTCAAGCTACATAGCCTTAAATAATGCGCAAGTAATTATCGTTAGTAAAAACACAAATAATAACGTATGGTAAAAATATGGAAACAATCATAAATTCAATCTTTAAGGCATATGATGTAAGAGGAAAAGTTGGCGATGAGCTAACCGCGGAACTCGTTGAAACAATCGGAAAAGCATTTGGACTATGGCTTCCGGGTGAAGGTGCTGTCGCAATTGGCCGGGACATGCGTCCTGACTCCGCAGAATTTGCAACTGCATTTACAAGGGGTTTAAACGCCGTCGGTAAAGATGTGGTAGATATAGGAGAAGTTACCAGCGACATGATTTACTTTGCCACCGGTCAACTTAAACTTGCTGGCGGAGTAATGATTACCGCAAGCCATAACCCTGGTGAGTATAACGGCATTAAATTCTGCCAAGAAGGTGCTCGGCCGGTCGGTGTAGAGAGCGGGCTCCTAGAGGTTCGAGACCTCACCATTCAAAATAATTTTAAAACTACTGAGCAGCCTGGCAGCGTTACATCAAAAGATGTTATTGAACCCTGGATTGAACACGTCCTATCATTTGTGAATATTAAAAAACTAAAACCGCTAAAAATTGTTGTTGATGCCGGAAATGGCATGGCCGGGAAGATATTTCCAGAACTTGAGCCTTATGTACCATTTGATGTAACTGAGATGTACTTCGAACTTGATGGGAGTTTCCCGAACCATATTGCCAACCCAGTTGAGCCAGAAAACATCAAAGACCTCATCGCTCGAGTTAAAAAAGAGAAAGCTGATGTGGGAATTGCATTCGATGCAGATGGTGACCGAGCCGTTTTAATTGACGAAAAAGGAAAACCACTTTCCGGAACTGTTTTAACGGCAATGCTCGCCAAATACCTTTTACGAGCCGCCAAAAATGCCACCATTTTGTACAATGCAACTTGTGGCTGGATTGTGCCAGAAACAATAAGCGATAACGGTGGCAAGTCCGTCCGAACCAAAGTTGGCCACTCCTACATCAAAGCCGAAATGCGTAAGTATAGCGCAATATTCGGGGGCGAAAGCAGCGGTCACTATTACTTTAAGGATAACTATATGGCCGATTCTGGGTTAATTGCGGCGGTGATCGCTTTGGCGCTGATCTCAGAAAATAGCCAACCGCTATCTAAGATCGCTGATGATTTTAGAAAATACCACCAAATCCCTGAAACTAATTTTACGGTTAGCAATAAAGATGCAATCATGCAGCACATTTCTAAAGAATTTACTGATCAAGAACAAGACTGGCTTGACGGCTTAACTATCTGGTTTAATGACGCGTGGCTTAATGTTCGCCCGAGCAACACCGAACCAATCCTGCGCTTAAATATGGAGGCGAAATCACCCGAGCGAATTGACGCACTTGTTGCAAAAGTTACGGCTATAATTAAAAAATAAGTTCCTAATATTTGGTATACTACTTGGGTATGAAACTTATTGTTACTGGCGGTGCCGGCTTTACCGGGTCAAATTTTGTGCACTACCTTTGTAAAGTTCGGCCTGACTGGAAAATTACCGTCCTTGATGCCCTCACCTACGCTGGCAACAAAGCAAACCTAGATGGGCTTGATGAGTCCAGCGTTACACTGGTTGTAGGCAATATTTGTGATGAACCACTCGTAGATCGACTTGTATCCGAATGCGACGCCATTGTCCACTTTGCTGCAGAATCGCACAACGACAACTCTCTTGATTCACCATGGCCGTTTGTGCAGTCAAACATTGTTGGCACCTACACCCTACTTGAAGCCGCAAAAAAACATGACAAGCGATTTCACCATATTTCAACCGACGAAGTATACGGCGATCTTGAATTAGATGATCCGAACAAATTCAACGATAAGACCCCCTATAATCCATCTAGCCCCTACTCCAGTACAAAGGCTGGTTCTGACTTACTTGTACGAGCATGGGTCCGTTCATTCGGCGTTAAAGCAACTATCTCAAACTGCTCAAATAACTATGGGCCTTTCCAGCATGTTGAAAAGTTTATCCCCCGCCAAATAACCGAAATTCTTGAAGGTCGAAAACCAAAGCTCTACGGTTCGGGTGAAAACGTTCGTGACTGGATTCACGCAGAGGATCACTCGTACGGGGTCCTTGCCATTCTTGAAAAAGGTACAATCGGTGAGACCTACTTAATCGGTGCAAACGGCGAACGCTCAAATAAAGAAGTTATTGAACTGATTTTACAAAGAATGAATAAACCAACCGACGACTATGAGCACGTAAATGATCGGCCTGGACATGATTTACGCTACGCAATCGATGCAACCAAACTTCAAAAAGAACTAGGCTGGAAACCACAATTCACTGATTTTGAAGCCGGGCTCCAGCAAACCATTGACTGGTACACTGATCACCAAGATTGGTGGAAACCACAAAAGCAATCAACTGAAAATAAGTATAAAAAGGCAGGACAATAAACCTATGCCAATTACACCTATGCAAGCACAAGAAACCGAAATTGCCGGGCTCTACACTGTTTCTTTTAAGGTTATCGAGGACGAACGTGGCTCAGTTATGGAGTTTTACCGACAATCAGAATTCGAGGCAGCCGGACTTCCCTCGCTCGGTGAACGTCCACAAGTGAATGCGCCTCTCAGCAAAAAAGGTACCGTAAGGGGAATTCATGCCGAATTTGCCCATAAGTTGGTTTCGGTTGCTGGGGGAAAAGTCCATGCGGTAATTGTTGATTTAAGAAAAGACTCCCCAACTTGCGGTAAATGGATCGGTTTTGATCTAGAGCGCGGACAAGGATTATTCGTAAGCAAAGGCCTCGGTAACTCGTTTCAGTCCATTAGTGATGAACCCTCAGTATACCTATACTACTTTGAGGAAGAGTGGACGCCAGATATGCCCGGTGTATCAGTAAATCCTCTGGACCCTGACCTAGCTATTGCATGGCCTTTGCCAGAAAATGAAGGCATGATTATATCTGATAAAGACCGAGCAAACCCTTCGTTTAAAGAGGTGGTTAAGTAATGAACGTTTTCATTGTTGGGGCAAATGGTCAGCTCGGAACCGCTCTACGCAAACAATATCCCGATGCAAAATTTGCCGATATAGGCGAGCTCGACATCACCGATCAACAATCAGTTGAAAATTACGACTGGTCAGAAATAGACGTAATCATTAATGCAGCAGCCTATACCAATGTTGACGGAGCCGAAACAGCCGAGGGTAGGGTCGCCGCCTGGAACGTAAACGCAAAGGCAGTTGGCAATCTTGCCTCTGTGGCGAAAACCAATAATGTGACGCTAGTGCATATCTCAACCGACTATGTTTTTGACGGTAGCCAAAAAGACCATGTAGAAACCGAGGCCTTTAGCCCACTATCAGTATATGGTGCAAGTAAAGCAGCTGGTGATCTTCTGGTCTCCCAGGTTGATAAACACTACATATTACGCACCAGCTGGGTAATTGGTGAAGGCAAAAATTTCGTCCGGACCATGCTAGAAGTAGGCAAAAAGGGCATCAATCCAACGGTTGTATCAGACCAGATTGGCCGGCTAACATTCACTGGCGAACTCGTTCGCGTCATTGATCACCTGCTTGGCAAAAATGCACCTTTTGGTACTTATAACATCACAAATAGTGGCGATCCTGCCAGCTGGGCCAACATTACTAGAAAAATCTATGAATTTGCGAACCTCTCAAACACCGTTTCGAACATCACCACAGAAAACTACTATGAGGGCAAAGAAAACATCGCACCAAGGCCGCTACAAAGTACTCTCAGTTTAGAAAAAATTCAGTCTACCGGCTTTTCACCAACAAACTGGGAAGATGATTTAAAGGAATATATAAAAAAGGAGCTATCATGAAAGGCATAATTCTTGCCGGAGGCAGCGGCACACGACTATACCCAATTACTAAGGGCATCTCAAAACAGCTGATGCCAATTTACGACAAGCCAATGATATATTACCCGCTAACAACGCTTTTAGAAGCTGGCATCAAAGACATCCTCATTATCACCACACCAGATGACCAATCACAGTTCCAAAGGCTACTTGGTGACGGTTCA
>JBGSYV010000101.1:0-4950 GCA_041750695.1 Saccharimonadales bacterium (SeqCode)
GCCAGCGGCAGTAATAATCGTGAGTTCCGCAAGCGAGCCTGTTTCGCACAATCAGATACATCAAGAGTTTACAGTCGGCCGAGTTTCTTTGTTGTACTTTCTTTGTCGATACAAGAAAGTACATGAGGAGTATTTTTAAAATATAATAAGATTTTTAATGGCTAGGATACTTTTGACTTAACAACAGCGAGTAAGACCTTTTCTAAACTCTATAATCTAAAATCTATCTTCTGTACTCTGCTACTATTTAAAAGCGATGCCAGTTTGTTTAGCAACCAAATCGGCAAATTGCTCTAAATTTTGAACCCGTTTTAAAACTTTTTGATCAGTAATCTTCTTTTGCTTAATGTCCTGGTGAACATCGCTTAGCATTGCATAAACTTCTTTAACATCGTTTTCTAGTGCAGCATTTGAACCCTCGAGGTTTTTTAAGCGGTTTTCTATATTGGTGAGCTGGTGAGTGTGAGAGCTAATTGTTGATTCAAGGCTATCGAGCCGTGCCTCTACCGCATCAAGTCGTGCCTCTATTCTATCAAGGCGGAGTTCAACGGCATCAAATCGTTTATCCATGTGAGTTGCAAGTGCTGTTATCGCATCGGCAATATCATCCATACTGGTGGGTTTTTTGGCTCCAATCATTGCTACTAATCGTACCACGGCGCTGCACTAAGTTACCGAAAAATGCTGTGCATAAACGCTGTAATATTGTCTTTTTAAGACGACGCTTTGGACTAAGAGGTGAAAATGCTTGTGGTATTTACTACATTATGGTAAAAACTATTGACATTTATGATAGCTTATGGTAAATTTGAAAGGTAAAAAACCATCGTGGAGGTGAAAATATATTTTTATGTCAAATCTTGAAGCACAAATTCAATCTAATCCTTATGAAAGATTAAAGCTAGCTGCCGTCGCTGCTGTCGCTGTTGGTATGATGGCTGTGCAAGCTTGCTCTGGCTCTGGCGAGTCTATCGATGATGATAGCCGTGTTGCTGACGCAACTGAAACAACTACCGCCGATCAAGAGGATGAACAAACACCCACTGAACCTACTGGCACAATGCGTTTCCCTGACGGTGTTGCTGACGGGCGAGATGCAGCGGTATTTGCTGATCACCAAAACGGTGCCTTCGAGTGTGGCCCCAGAGAACCGGGTATTGGTGAAGACGGCAGTTATGCTCCAGAAACCTACAAAGCATTTATGAATGAGAACATTGACCTTGCAAACGACCTTGATCAATTTAACGAAAATGACATGGGTGCCCGTGCTTATAACTTTCTTGTCCGAAACGCAGCAGTGAATGGGCTTGCTGATGACAGCATTGTTATAGAAGGTAACGAACGCTATTCCGACCTTTCAGATCGGCTGATTGCTACAAACCAAGTTCCTACGCAAGTTGCCGTAAACCATGACTGTATTGGTGGGATTAATCGGTATGATTACCGCGAATTAGTGCAAGGCGAGACAACCGTTATGGGTCTTACGGTAACACCTGAAGATTACCAAACATGGCGTGAAATGGTGACAGATGCTGGTAATGACCCAGATGAGTTCATTACCTTTAACTTGGATACTACAGTAGAAATCGATGGCGAAATGCAAGAACAAACAGTTGTTTTTGTAACGCTACTGAATGGAATTTGTAAAAACCCACTTCGTGTGCCAGATGAGCCAATTATCACTACCTCAACAACTGCACCCCCTCAAGAAGCTGTGCCAACTACGCCAGTCCCAACACGGCCATCTACAACTCGCCCACCAGTTATTACCGTGACTACCCCTCCACCACCAGTGCCGACCACAAAGCTTGATAATCAGCCAACACCCGGACAAAGCGCTCAGCCAGATAATCAGCCAGCACCAGCCGGACCACCAGATGTTGCACCAACCACTAGCACAACTCGCCCCCCAACAACAACCGAGACTACAATTAACGCAACAGTACCAACAACCGAACCACCTATAGTAACAATAACCCAGCCACAAGGCTAAGAAATAAGGAAGGATTATGATTATGTTCAAATCAATCATGAAAAAATTTAAATCAAAGAAACTCAGCTTTTTTGCTGCACTGATGCTCCTTATTGCCTTGCCAGTAAGTGTTTGGGCAGCTTGGGGACCAAGCCGACCAGTATTTGACTACAACAATCCAGCTCAACAAGTTGGCTCAATGGATGGACCAGTATTCAACTCATTCATTAATGCTCCAAACTATGGTGATGAGCGAAACTTCACCACCTCTAGCCAGTCTGGAGCTGCAAACTGGACAAGCCGTAATGCGGTAGCCCCTGGTGATGAAGTAGACGTTCGGGTATATGTTCACAACAACGCGAACGAAGCGACAAATACTGCAGAATACGATCACAAAGGTATTGCTCGAAACACCCGAGTACGGGTTGATGTACCAGAAGGTCTAGCAAACGGCTTTGATGTTACTGGGTATGTAAGCGCAGATAACGCGACCCCTGCAGTAGTCTATGATTCAACAGAACTAATAAACGACAGCCAAGCATTTGGCTTAACCTACAAGCCTGGTAGTGCCCGGATATACAACAATGGCCCTTGGACCAACGGCATTCCACTATCTGATGATGTGGTAAGTGCTGGCGGCGCACAAATTGGCTACGATGCATTGAATGGTGAATTCCCTGGCTGCTTTGACTATAAAGCGGTAGTTATCATTACTCTTAAGGTTGAAGCCCCAGAATTAGATTTCTCTAAGCAAGTAACAACCCCTGGTGCTTCTGAATGGCACGAAGAAATCACCGCAGGCGTTGGTGATACGGTTTCTTGGTTAATCAGTTTTGAAAACACTGGTTCTGCAGTAATGAACAATGTAACAATTCGTGACGAAGTGCCAACAAGCCTTGATATAGTACCTGGTTCTATCACCGCATTCGATGTGAATCGACCAGACGGCGAGGTGCTCCCAGATACTGCATTGTCTGCCGGTGGAGTTAACTTAGGAAATTACGGCGTGAACGGTGGTGGATATGTACGATTTAGAACAGTGATTAATGAGAGCGCTCTTGATGAATGTTTAGCACGAAACGTTGCTTACGGCCGCGGACACAATGTTCCAGAACAATCTGACGATGCAGTTGTAGTCATTGAAGACTGTGTACCTGTTGAGCCAGTATACAGCTGTGACCTACTTGAAATGACCAATATCGGTGGAAACACCTATCAATTCGAAACACAGTACACCGCAGAAGGTGGTGCAATGGTCCAAAACTTTAGCTATAACTTTGGTGACGGCTCGGAAGCATTGCTAACTGATATGTCTAGTGTTGAATACACCTACAGCGAGCCAGGCACTTACGTTGCTAGCGTTACTGTGAATGTACTCGTAGACGGTGAAGTACAAGAGGCAACCAGCCAAGCGTGTACTGCTAGTACAAAGATTGCGCCGGTTACTCCAGATGAACCAGTCAAGCCAGTTACACCAAGCCCAGCGCAACCAACTATGTTGCCAGTAACAGGTGTTGGTAGCTTGATCGGATTGTTCGCGGCGACATCTGCAGCAGGTACAATTGGTTACCGACTGTTGCTAACACGACGAGGCTAAGCAAAGCCTATTCACAGAAAGCTGTGGATAACCGCTAGCGTAATATTAAAAAGTATGTTACGCTAGCGTTAAGAACGAGCAATGACTGACCGCTCAAACTTTTTAAAACCCCTGCACCACAGGGGTTTTTCTTTTGGCCAGTCTATGGTACAATAGTGCGGTCTTTAACAGATGTAAAAATACAAAAAATGGCTCATCGCCCGACCGGTCTAGGACACCAGGTTTTCATCCTGGAAATCGAAGTTGTTCACCGGCATGGGGACATGTCAAATCGAACATTTATAGTATAATTACACCAAGTTTGGTCTCATCGTCTAACGGTTAGGACACCAGGTTTTCATCCTGGAAATCGGGGTTCGATTCCCCGTGAGATCACCACGTAAATGCCCGAGTTTAATGCTCGGGCTTTTGCGTAGTTGGCTTGTGCAGCAAACAGGCATCTTCTTATATTTAGTAATTGGATATTTTTGATAAATCTCATGGCCAAGAAAATTTATCATTTTATGGAAATAGTGTCGCGTGGGTTGTCATAGGTAAGCATAAACAGTTACAATAGAGATAATTATGCAGATTTTTAAACAGCACGATGTGTCGCTTGATAAATTTAAGCGCACCAAAATCATTGCCACCATTGGTCCGGCAACCAACAACTATGAAGCCATCTACAATATGATTATTGCTGGGGCAAATGGCTTGCGGCTTAACTTTAGCCACGGGACCCATGAAGAGAGAATTGATCAAATAAAGTGGATTAGGAAAGCTTCAAAAGAGCTTAAAAAACCAGTGGCAATCATTCAGGATTTGCAAGGTCCAAAAATGCGACTCGGTGATTTTGAGGGTATCTTGAATGTCCGCAAGGGTTCGAGCCTGCAGTTAAAGTACCAGTCGGATTACAGTCGCAGCGGCATTCTGCCGACCCAGTTTGATTTGAGCAAAAAAGTAAAACGCGGTGAACGTTTGTATTTGTATGATGGGAAGGTCAGAACAAAGATCACTAGTGTTCAGAACGGAGTCGTCCACGTTCATTGTGAAAACGACGGTATTTTGATTAAACGAAAAGGTATTAATTTACCAGATACTGATTTTTCTGGAGCAATCATTACCGAAAAGGATCACAAAGATATAGCGTTTGGCTCAACCATCGATGTTGATTACGTGGCGCTTAGTTTTGTGCAGAGCGCGAAAGATATTGATCAACTTAAGCGAATGCTCAAGAACCTGGGCAGCACCGCAAAAGTGATTGCCAAGGTTGAAACACAATCAGCGATCGATAATATAGAAGAAATCATTCAATCGGCAGATGCCATTATGATTGCGCGTGGTGACTTGGCAATTGAGACCCAGGCCGAGTCTGTGCCAATCGTGCAGCGAAACATTATTG
>JBGSYV010000102.1:0-2191 GCA_041750695.1 Saccharimonadales bacterium (SeqCode)
GCGTGGTTTCTTTAATAAGAACAAGATTCTCGTAAATACCATCTAAGGTTTTGTACTCTTTCAAAAGCTCCGTGGCGGTTTTTTCACCCACACCAGGAACGCCGGGAATATTATCCGAGCTATCCCCTTTGAGCGCTTTCAGATCCAAAAATTGCTGCGGTATTAAACCGTATTTCTCCGTAAAACTCTCAGGGTGAAACAGCTCAATATTTGATAACCCTTTTTTGAGCGCGTATACACTTACGTGCAAATCAATTAGCTGGAGCATATCCATATCACTCGTCACTAGCAATGTCTCCAGGTCTTGGGCGGTGGCCTGAAGCGCCAGAGCGCCCATAATATCATCGGCCTCGTAATCGTCTAGCTCGTAGAGTGGCCAGCCGAATGCTTTGAGTAACTCGTGTAGTATTGGGATTTGTTCATAGAAATCTGGTGGAGGCGGCTTACGCCCAGCTTTATATTCGGGGTAAATCTCCAGACGCTTTCTAATATTAGTTTTTGGTTTATCCCATGCCACGCACACATAATCTGGCTTAAGTTTCCGAATTACCTCTAACGCCATGGTTGCAAACCCAAAAACTCCACCGGTGGGCGTACCGTCTTTTGTGCTCAAGTTTGGCATTGCAAAGTAGCCTCTGTAAAAAACACTCTTCCCATCAATAATAACCAGACGTTTTCTGGCGTGCTTCTTTGCGTCCCGTTTGGCGCTTTGCTTCTCCGCATTCATAGGATCTAGTATACGCTATAAACAATTCACCACTTATCGTATAATTTATTATGATCGTAATGTAAAACATTTAACTACCATCGTGTTTCGGGTATACTTACACCTATAAGGCTTAACCACTTCATGAAATTTTGTTTCGAACTATACTTAAAATCGAACGTTACTGATAAGGATCAGTGGCAGCAGTTTTACACCACCATAACAGCCCATATAGGCTATATGAATCCGTGCAAAATTATCGTCACCATGAAAGAGGGCGTTGTCCGCTATTTTGTAATGGCCGACAGAGATTTAGGCATGCTGAGCAATGATATCGAGATTGGCGTCCTAAGACCTGTAAAATTCGATGAGTGTAAGCCGCCAAATGCGAAAGTTGCAGAACGATTTGTTCGCTATGTTTCTGGAGGAAACCTTCTTGACCTTAAAGAAAAGGTCAACATGCAGCGCAAAAAAGAACTTGAAATTGCAATATTCACATGTAGACGAATTAATGTCGAAAAAACATATTCAAAATTAGAATTTTACTTCAAAAACCCGGGCGGGCATTTCTCGGTTAATAAAAAACGGCTGTTTTTCTTCCCTTCCAATCTTTTAAAAGTTAACTTCGATGAAAACGCTCGATACCTACGAAAAGAATTTCCAAAATACATAAACATCGAGAAAGTATTACCGATACTAAGCCCTACCAACAACAACGCCCTACTCTCAGTAAATACGTTCCCGTATTTTGCAAATGATTACTTCCTAAACCTCCAAGATTACGAGTTTGATAAACACTCCTTCATCATTGGCGCTAGTGGCAGTGGGAAGTCAAAATTTATCGAACTACTGATTGACCGAATTGCCAAATCTCCCAATAAACACAGTTACCGGGTTCTAGTAATTGATCCCCATGCCGCTCTTGCCGATGACCTAAGCAAAATCGATAACTCACAAATTATTGACTTCTCTGGAGGCGACACGCCGGAACTGTTTGGCGACTCTGCAAAAACAGATATTTCGGCGGCAACCGAACTAACCACAACCCTCATGAAATCATTGATGGGCGAACAGTTTAATCCAAAAGTTGAACGAGTTCTTCGCTTTAGTCTTTATGTACTATTTGTAGCCCAAGCAATGTCACTCGGCTATCTCAAGCGCTTCTTAACCGAACTAGAGCTACGAAACGAAATAATGCAACATGTTTCCCCGCACATTCCACATAACATTCAGTAGTTTTTTGCGACCGACTTTAACGAAATTCGCACCACACATTACACCGAAGCAATTTTGCCAATTGTTTCACTTGTTGATGAAATGCAATTACAGCCAAGCTTAGTTGGAGAAAGCGAAATGACGTTGATGATTGGGTAATCCCAAAAAGAGCTATAAATTCGATTGAAGACATTTTGAGTGCCTGGAATGAAACAAACTACATGACGACAGAGCGACAACTAGAGTGTACGAACGTTTATCAATGCGATA
>JBGSYV010000103.1:0-2425 GCA_041750695.1 Saccharimonadales bacterium (SeqCode)
TATATATGGCCTCCAATGTCAAGTGGCAATAGTTCTCCCTGGCAAGAAAATTAACATTTACTTGCTTTGCCGGTTTCGACACGTTTTCAATGACGTTGTACTACAGGCAGTTTTCAATTTCGGTTTTGCAGTTCATCTGACTGCACCAAACATATATAGAGGCTCAGCATTTCATGGATGTCAAAAGACAAACCAGGAAACGGCTCCGCCTTTGCGGGGCGGCCATAGAAAATACTACGTACCCTTTTGCCGGACAATCAAGCAGCAGGCTTGGCGCTTTCGACGCCATCCAGTTATAGCAAGTCTCGGGGAAGGGGCAGCACAGATCCCCTGCGATTCGGGGGAAAATCGTCCACATCCATCGCATCGTAAAAAAAATTAGGGAGCGGGTGCGGTGTCCAATCAAGCGCTGCGAGCTATCGAGGGCTGTTTTGACCTATCCAGTCATTACATGATCTGCAGAGCAGTCATAGTGGAAGCAACTGGTCAGAAGGCTCTACCCTCATTATTCGTGCTTAGTTATACGGCGAGCTCACCGGCACCCCTCCCGTTATGCTTTTTCTTTATTCATTGATCCATTCAAAAACATGTTTATGTTAAAAGGTTTTTGTCGCTTGAGCATATAATAGACGGCAATGCCCAACCTTTTGGCGATAATACTGAGCGCTTTGCTTTTCCCATGGCGGTTGATTAAGCGGTTGTAATAACGCTCTGTATCAGGATTCTTTCTTAAAAAAAGAACAGCCGCCTCGGAGAAGGCCCACCGAAGGTGAGCATTGCCAATTCGCTTGCCGGTCGTTCCATATACTTTGCCTGCCGAGGATTTTTGTCCTTTTACCAGCCGCGCGTAGGAACAAAATTCGCCACGGCTGGGGAATCGGCCAATGTCATGAATTTCGTAGAGCATCGTTAACGACAGAACGTCCCCTACACCATGAATACTTCGCAACAGGTGCAGATTGGTAGCATTATGGCCTTTGGCCAGTGCCAAAATTTGTTTGTCCAATTTCTTGATAATCGGATCATAATGGTCGATCAGCTGCAAATCGGTTTCTACGATAAGCTGAACCACCGGATCGGGAAAATGACCCACAATATCTTTATCCCGGCGGTGGTGCGGCCTGGACAGCGTACCTAATGGCTCCAGGTTGTACTGCATGGTGGTATTCTGGATGTGGCTGATCAATTCGGCCCGCTTGCGCACAAAGTGATTTCTTCTTCGCATTAAATCTCTGGTAGCTCGCATCTCGGGTGGATACACATAAGCTACCGGAAAGTTGCCGCCCCGGATCAGCCGGGCAATCTTCAGCGAATCGATCCGATCATTCTTGGTTTTCACGCCGTGAATGGCCTTCATGTAAAGTGCATGGCCCAAAACAAAGTCAATCCCTTCGGCTTCGCATAAATCGGCCAGCCAGTACCAGCAGAAAATACATCCCACACCGACGACTATATCCTTGCGGAACGGTTCAATCGCTTGTAAAAAATACTCGGGTTTACACCGAATGTTCTTGTGATAGACTTTTTGATGTACGTCTGTATACTTGATATATGAGTGGGTACCGGTATATACATTCATGGTTTTCCTCCTTGGGTTTGTTATGAGTTTTGCAGAACCATAATCTACGATTCTGAGGGGAGGCCATGAATAATATCAATGCGGCTCAAGCGGACTTGGCCGCTCATTGCTTTTAAAGAAGATTTTAAGAGTTGCAGTAAATCCAGACTTTTATCACTTTAGTAGCTAAAAATGGCCAAGCCGGTTAACCGCCAAACCGTTATACCAACTTTAACTAATCACAAATCAATGGAGCCAATTACTATTCGCTTGGATTATAGAACGCGATATATGAAAATACTATCAATGGCATTAATATTTCTTGGCATATTGCTGATTGTATTACATGTTTATGAATTTGCATCCAACGAGCTTTCAAATCGTTGGTTATACAGTTTATTAATTGCATCTTTTGCTATAATTGGTGGAATATTTATTCGAAAAGGATACTCTCTGGGCCAGCAACCTGAACTTGTAATTGATAAAGAAGGAATTAAATCTCAAAAGACCTCAATTTGGGATAAATCTGTAAAGTGGACTGATCTTAAAACCATTTCACTTGACAAAAATAATATCCATATTCAGTACCGTCAATCTGGTTCTCATGATAAAATTCACCTGCCAGTTTACACTGAATCACAGCATAAACAAATTGAACAGAAGCTAAAAGAAGCTGCTTCAGAATTTAATTTAGAGTACAAGCAGAACTAAAAATCCGAAGTTGGTATAACAAGTTAAGGCATGGAACGAAGCTTGCCGAGTTCCATGCCGGTGTTGGACAAGCCCGGTAAAAAAGCCCGCCTTCACTAAAGTTTCGGAGGACAGGCTACACATCGCGTCTATTTGCAATTTGAATAACCCAGGGAA
>JBGSYV010000104.1:0-4101 GCA_041750695.1 Saccharimonadales bacterium (SeqCode)
TACGGGAAAGAGCACGCTACCAAAGGTGGCAGTTTTGATACTGGGGTGGAATTCGCAAAAACAGTATTTAATGTTGAACCACCATTCCCGTTAGCATACGACACAATCAACCTAGTTGGTGATAATAAGAAAATGAGCAGTTCGCTTGGAAATCTAGTTACTCCTGCCGAAGCTTTGCAAATCATGCCACCCGAAATTGTTCGTTATTTGGTGTTTCGAAACCTGCCAAAGAAAGTGATATATTTCGACAGCGGGCAGGGTTTGTATAATCTGATTGATGAGTTTGCCAAGGCTGAGGAAGCCGAGCATGCTGATCAACCGAATATGTTCAGGGGTGCCTATAAAATAGCCAGCGCCATCAGAGAAAAACGAACCATTACCAGCGTTCCGTTTAATCACCTAGTGAGCGTCTATCAGGCAGCTCAAGGCGATGAGCAGAAAATTATCGAGATATTAGAGCGAACTGGTTACGAATCGGTTGTGACTGATCAAAAAGAAGTGCTTCAGCGTGAAATACCATATGTTGCCAACTGGCTTAAAAACTACGCTCCAGATTCAGTAAAATTTGAAGTCCAAGAAACACTACCAGACGTTGAACTTTCTGAAAAACAAGCCGCGTTTGCCAGTACCCTTGCAGACTCGTTAACTTCCGCACCAGAAACAATTGATGGTCAAGAAATGCATGGGCTTATTTATGCCGCAAAAGATGCGGTTGAACTCGAGCCACCCCAGGCATTTAAGGTACTGTATTTGCTTGTGTTGAATAAACAATCGGGGCCAAAAGCAGGTTGGTTCCTGAGTTCACTCGATAAAGAATGGTTGATACGACGGTTGAGGCAAGAGTCCTAGCATGCAAGCACCAAGTGATGATGAGTTCGATGCAACAATAAGTAAGGCGCTGGATAGTTTGCCCAAAAAGTACACCACAAGGATGGATAACGTGGCGATTGTAATCGCCGATGACCCATCACCTGATCAGCGAACAAAATTAAAACTTCGCTGTAATCAAACGCTTTTTGGCTTGTATGAGGGTGTGCCGCTATCTAAGCGGGGCAGTAATTACACTTGGGTTTTACCGGATAAAATCACACTGTTTAAAAATCCGCTAGTAAGTGTGAGTCGTGATATGAATGATTTTTATAAACACGTTCGGCATACTTTATGGCATGAGATGTCCCATCATTTTGGCCTCGATCATGAGCAGATTCATCGGCTGGATGGTACAATTGAAGACACAATAAAAGAGGGGTAATTATGAAGGCAACTTGGAATGGTCAAGTAATCGCAGAAGCAGACAAGGCTGATTTAATTTACATTGAAGGAAACTGGTATTTTCCACCAGACTCTATTAAGACTGATCTTTATTCACCGAGCGACATGCACACTGTTTGCCCGTGGAAGGGTCAAGCTAGTTACTATAACGTTAACGTGGACGGTAAAACGAATGAGAGCGCAGCCTGGTACTATCCAGAGATAAGTCAGGTTGCTAAAGATCGGGTAAAAAAAGATTTTTCAAACTACGTTGCATTTTGGAATGGCGTAGAAGTATCGGAATAATTTTTGCTCCGGCTGTGATAAAGTAAGACTATGCCACAAAAAAAAGTAACCAAACAACCCCAAAAATCTAAAACAAAGCGTGTTGCTGCCGCGTCAGCACAAAAGAAAACAAAGGCTCAAAAACAGCCGCCCAAAAAGCCCGCAAATGTATTTTCAAATCTCCGGAAATGGAATATCAGTCTCGCGGTGCTGCATGCTGTTCAGGCGCTGATTATTGTCGTAATTGCCCGAGATGTATCTGTTCCAGTAAGTACCGAGTTTCTGACGCTTAATCCTTTGGCCACAGAAGCAACCGGTCAGCCGGTGTTGGTTCAGGCTACAAAATCACTTTTTGAAGTCAACCTGGCCTATTTAGTAGCAGTCTTTTTTGTCATGTCGGCCGTTGCACATACGATTATGGCGACCGTATATCGTAAATCGTATGAGACGAATCTTAAGCTTGGTGTAAACAAGGCTCGCTGGATCGAATATGCGGCAAGTGCGAGCACGATGATTGTCGCGATTGCTCTACTTTCAGGGGTGTATAGCCTGTCACTGTTAATTACGCTCTTTGGTCTAATCGCCATTATGAATCTTATGGGGCTAGTGATGGAGGTGCATAATCAAACAACCAAAACGACGAATTGGCTCAGCTACGTAATCGGCTGCTTGGCGGGCATTCTCCCGTGGGTTGTTTTGGCTATTTACCTCTGGGGAGCTGGGATATTTGGTGCCGGCCAAGTGCCAACATTTGTGTACTGGATTTACGGCAGTCTGTTTGTATTTTTCAACCTATTCGCTATAAATATGTATCTGCAATATAAAAAGGTCGGCCGTTGGGCAGATTATATGTACGGCGAAAAGGTCTACATGATTTTAAGTTTAGTTGCAAAATCAGCTTTGGCTTGGCAGGTATTTTTTGGCACGCTCAGGCCATAAAACGGCAACAGCCACTAAGCATGGAGTGGTTTCACCAAGCATGAAACACATAATTTTTGACTTTGATGGCACGCTGGCGGACACCTTGCCGCATGTATTAGATATCGGAGAGGAAGTAACTGGGCTAATCATTGATCGCAAACAAATCGAGGTTCTTCGCAATAAGCCGATGAAGGTCATCTTAAAAGAATTCAAAATCCCACTCAGAAGAGTGCCGCGCTATTTGATTCAGGGTAAAAAACTGCTCTTAAAACGTAACGATAAAATTACCCCAATAAAAGGGATTGAATCGGTACTAAAAGACCTTAAAAAAGCCGGCTATGATATGCAGATTGTTAGCTCAAACAGCGCACCAATCATTGTCTCGTTTTTACGTAGATATAAGATTGAGCAATATTTCTCAAGTGTTCATGGCAATATCGGATTGTTTAGCAAGGCTCAGGCTTTAAAAAAGATCATTAAGCGCCAAAACAAACAAATAGGGGAGTGTATTTATATTGGTGATGAAGTGCGCGATATAGAGGCTGCCAAAAAAATTAATCTATCCATAGTTGCGGTTACATGGGGCTTTAACGGCGAGCAAATTTTAAAAGAACATGACCCCAATGCTTTAGCGATAAAGCCTAGTCAACTTGCCGGAAAAATAGCATCACTATGAGATTACACCGATTTTATATACCGCCAAAAACGGCTAAATTATCACACGATTTTTGGTTGCATGATGAACAAATTTTGCACCAGTGGACGCGTGTATTACGCTACAAGCCAGGCGATGAGGTTGTGCTGTTTGACGCTGTAGAGAACGAGCGGCTGTACGAAATTATCGAGATAAATAAAGAGGGCGTGCACCTGTCATACAAAACCGATTTTAAGCGAAAGCTGCCCAAAAAGAATATTTATGTGTTTTGGAGCTTGCTTAAAAAAGACAAAAACGACTGGATATTACAAAAGTGCACCGAACTTGGTGTTCGGCATTTCGTGCCAATAATCGCTGATCGTTCAGAAAAGACCGGTTTTAACTTGGAGCGGGCCCAAAAGATTCTTATTGAGGCCGCCGAACAGTGTGGCAGAAGCGACATCCCACGGATAACAGAACCGACCATGCTTCAGTCTGCAATTAGTACGTATAAAGACAATGTTTCTTTATTTGTAGCCGAGCAAAACAGCGAATCAGCCCCAAATACACTAAAAGACATCGAAGATGCCGGTGTGTTTATCGGCCCTGAAGGTGGTTGGACGGATGCAGAAATAAGCCTGTTTGAAACCGATAAAATTCAAGCTCTACTATTAGCAGACTATACGCTTCGGGCTGAAACTGCCTGCATTGTTGCGGCCACAAAGCTGTTACAATAGAGTCCTATGAGTTATTGGAGGGAACGCAGCAAACCATATCAGCCCGGGCAAACCACGGCGTTTAAGGTGAGCCGATCAAAAATTGAACTGTATATGCAGTGTCAGCGTTGTTTTTGGCTGGATGTCCGATTAAAACTTACGAGGCCGAGCAGTCCGCCGTTTCAGATAAACAAAGCTATTGATGAGCTTTTCAAAAAAGAGTTTGATGTCTATAGATCAAAAAAGCAACCGCATCCATTGATGGTTGAGAACGAAGTGGATGCAATCCCGTAC
>JBGSYV010000105.1:0-7360 GCA_041750695.1 Saccharimonadales bacterium (SeqCode)
CTATAAGCATTTTGCCTCGCAGTAGTGTAGAGTAATAGAAAATGGATCATGTAGTGAGCCTTGATAACATTATGTTCTACGTTTATATATTACAATCAGAAGTAAAACAGCGGTTATATATCGGTAAAACTACCGACCTAAAATGTCGCGTGTCAGAACATAATGCTGGTCAAAATGTATCCACTAAAGCATACAAGCCCTGGACATTAATATTCTACGAGGCCTATATTGAAAAAAGCGATGCAAGTCGGCGAGAACGATACTTAAAAACTACCCAGGGCCACCGGGCAATTCGAAGGATGTTAGCAGATCATTTAAAGAAATATAACGGGATACATTTTGAGTATCAAGGAGCTACTACGTGATGGATTCGTATAAAAACCAATTTCCAAAAAACTTTTTCTGGGGAGCCAGCACGGCTTCGCATCAGGTCGAAGGTGGTAATCATAATCAGTGGAGTGTTTGGGAGCTTTCGGTTGCAAAGGAGCAGGCAAATGTTGCTCACCGCCGGTTAGGTTATCTTGCCGTTTGGGATGACATCAAAGCCCAGGCTGAAGACCCAAATAATTATGTATCGGGGATGGGCGTTGATCATTACCGGCGCTTTAAAGAAGATTTTGTAATTGCCAAAAATCTCAATCTGAATGCATTCCGCTTTGGGATTGAGTGGTCTAGGATTGAGCCAGAAGAAGGCAGGTGGGATGAGGCAGAAATCAAACACTACCGAACATATATTGCTGAGTTAAGAAACGCTGGTCTTGAACCATTTTTGAATCTTTGGCACTGGACGGCGCCGGTGTGGTTTTCTGAAAAAGGTGGTTTTGCCAGGCGCAAGAATGTTCAATATTTCGAACGGTTTGCCCAGAAAATCGCTGATGAATTTGGCGAGGATTTAAGTTACGTGATTACGCTTAATGAGCCCAATGTTTATACGGTTTTGAGTTATTACAACGGTGAATGGCCGCCGCAAACGGTTAGCCGGATCGAAACACTACGAGTATATTGGAACCTAACGCGGGCGCATAAGGCTGCCTACCGAGCATTCAAAACTAAAAACTCTCAAATTATGGTTGGTGTGGCCGCGCAGCTAGCGAATATTCAGGCTAAACGACCACATAATATTGTAGATGGAGTTAGCACTAAAGCAATGCGATATTTGTGGAACTGGTGGTTTTTGAATCGTGTTAAGCACCAGCAGGATTTTGTTGGTTTTAACTATTACTTTACTGATTATTATAAAAACTTCCGGCGCGATAACCCAGAAGTACCAAAAAGTGACTTGGGCTGGTATATGGAGCCAGAAGGTTTATACCCGATATTGCTTCGGGTTTGGGCTCACTATAAAAAGCCAGTGATAATTACAGAGAATGGTGTTGCGGATGCCGATGATCAGTATCGCCAGTGGTGGCTGGAAGAAACCATTGTAGCTATGGAAAAGGCTTTGAGCGAAGGAGTCGACCTGCGGGGTTACTTCCACTGGAGTTTACTGGATAATTTTGAGTGGGCTTATGGTTGGTGGCCAAAGTTTGGCCTGGTGGAAGTTGACCGTAAAAATGGTATGAAACGCACACCAAGAGCCAGCGCCAAGTGGCTGGCTGAGAAAATCGCCCATAAACAAGAATAAGCCTTGATTCGTTAATAAGCTTTGGTTTATTTAGAGCGTAAAAGCAGGGGTTAATCCTAATTGTATATTCACCACAAATAACCCCGCAAAGCAAATTATTATTGACTTTAGCTTACGCTTATGCTATAATTCGGTTCATGACAAAAACAACATCTACAACCCCAGAATCATTGGCTGTACCAGCTCCTGGAAACTATCCAACAATGATTAAACATGGACTTACCACACCGGCAAATGTTCAAGCGGTTAATGAAACCCCAGATCAGTTGGCGAAACTTTTTGCCGGCTTTGAAGAGGTTGGTAACGGCTATAAGAAGCAAGATTCAAGCCGCAGTAGCGGTGAAGGTCAGTCGAGGGTTAAGTCTATTGCCCGCATACTTGCCGGGGTTGCATTAACTGCAGCTACGGCATGGGTAGGCTACTCTGAGCTTAAAGGCGATTCTGAAAGTCAGTCAGTTGTCGATGTAAAGGTAGCAGAAGGGGCGACACCATCTGCAATCGCTAATTCATTAAATGGTTCTGAAAATCTTACTGATATGATCTCTGATCAGGCAAGTAATCCCAGTGAAGGTCTAGACGCTGGTCAAATTATTCAAATTCCAGAAGAATATATCGCGAATATGGATGACGAGCAGAATCCATACTTTCACGTTACAACACCCGAAGAATAGCATAGCGCATTAATAGCGTACAAATACACCACATGTAGTGGTGTATTTTGCTTTTTTGGCAAATTGTGGATAAAGTATGCACAAATTATAGAAAAGGGTTGCAAGTGGGTAGTTGTGGGTAGTATATTGGTGTCAGTGGGTAAACGTGGGTTGACCCACCCGCAAAAAAACAAAAACAACCACGAACATATAACAATAAAGGTAAGCTCTAATGGCATCGGTGGATTATTTCGAACGAAAACTCGACGATAAGCGACGGTTAACAATACCGGCGGAATGTCGCGCAGAGTTTGCGAGCGGGGTAGTCATTACTAGGGGATTCAAAGATTATCTCCATATGTACCCGAAAGCTGTATGGGACGAACTAGTCGAGCCGGAACTTCAAGGTAGTATCTTGGACGAAAAAACGGCCGATTTAAACGTGCAATTCCGCAACGGGAAGTGCGAAGCAGGACTTGACCAAAAACAGGGTCGGGTAACGCTTGAACAGCACTTGCTTGATTATGCGGGTATTGATCGAAGTATCGTCGCAGTTAGAGCCGGAAAATATTGGCGTATAAGCCGGGCGTAAGCTTTGGCGAGCATTGCAGTTCATTAACAAATAATAGTAAATCACCGTAATCGAGGTTAGCTATTCGGCAGTCAACAGGTGGAATGGGGCACCATCTTTAACAAAACCCTTGTACATTCAATAAAACACCTCCCAAAACTCCACCTCACACAAAGTCTCTCAAAGAGTTGTAGATAAGTAAGAAGTTTTAATGGTTTTTTTCAAAAATCTAATATTCACTTCTACCCATACGGATCTATAACGCAAACAAAAACAAAAACGAACAAAAACAAAAAGTTGACTGCTGATTAGGTGACCTTGTCACAAAAACAAAAACATATGCAAAAAGATCACCAACAAATGCACACGGCAGTATTGGCCACAGAAGTGTTACAGTATCTAGCGCCGCAAAAAGGGGAAACCCTGCTTGATGCAACCGCTGGATATGGTGGGCACGCGAACACAATATTGCTACGCACATCACAAGATAGTGGTAGTGTTCTTGTCGATAGAGATGAGAATGCGATTGCTGAGCTGAGGAATCGGTTTATTGGCCGGGATATAAAGATCGTTAAAAATGATTTTTTGTCCGCTGCAATTAAGCTGAAAGAACAGAATAGCTCGTTTGATATCATCTTGGCTGATCTTGGCGTATCGTCACCGCACCTTGACAATGCAAGTCGTGGATTCTCGTTTAGTAATCCAGGACCGCTGGACATGAGAATGGACCAACAGCAGCAGCTGTCGGCATATGAGATCGTGAATGATTATTCTGAATCAGAGATTTCGGATATTATTCACACATTTGGGGAAGATCGCCGCGCCAGACAAATCGCTCACGCGATAGTGGTGAACAGGCCGATCGAAACAACTGAAGATCTCGCATTGGTTGTCGCAAAAGCGTCAGCCCGTGGTTACCATAAAACACATCCAGCAACTAAAACGTTTCAAGCAATACGGATTGCAGTTAATAACGAGTTAGAATTGCTCAAACAGGTGCTTCCGGTTTGGGAATCGTTGTTAAATCCCGGCGGGAGATTAGCGGTAATAAGTTTCCATAGCTTGGAAGACCGAATTGTTAAAGAGTATTTTTCCCATCACGGTGGCGCTCGGTACGACGCCACATTACAGATTCTTACCAAAAAGCCGATTAGTGGTAGTACCGATGAAATAGATTTAAATCCGCGTGCCAGGAGTGCAAAGCTTCGGGTCGCAGCAAAAATAAAAACAAACGAAAGGGGCTCACATGCCAATACAGGTTAAAAGTAGCTCCAGAACTTATAAAGTTCGGGTAAAAGTACTGTAAGTAACTTTTACAGTGAATCGGGTGGGCGCTTAGGCGTCCGCCCGGACACAAAAATATCAAACTAAAAAAGACAAAAACAAAAATATGACATATTCAAGTTCACTGAGCATGAGTCGCCAAAGATTCGCCCAGAAAAATCAAAACACCACTAGTTTTCGCTCAGGTGAAAAAACGGTAGGCCCGGTGAGTAACACTATTATAATGATTGTGCTGATGTGTTTGCTTGGGTTGCTATATCTTACCCAGGTGACAAAAACTAACGCGTATAGCTACCAGATCAACGACTTATCAGAGCAACAAAGTGTACTGCAAGATGAGCGTGATGAATTAGAAGTGGCATCCGCACGACTCCAGGCACTTGATCGTATTGCCAAGAGCAAGCCAGCTAACGAGTTAGTTAGCGTCGTACCAAGCGGTACTGTATCGAACTAATAAACAGTTGGGCGATCAACTGATAAAATAGTAAGTGTTCCACCATGCAAGATAGGCCTCCAACTAATACCACCGTTTCTAGTTTATGGCGTACAAGATTTATCTATGTAGCGCTGAGTATTGTGTTTGCTATTTTTGTGGTTCGGCTGTTTCATTTGCAGGTTATAAAACATGAATACTACCGCACAGAAGCCCGCCAAGGTCAGTTAAAAGAGTATGAAATACCCGCAAGTCGGGGAGTTATTGAGGCGCACGACGGTGATGCGATTGTGCCGATTGTATTGAATCAAAAAAAATATACCTTGTTCGCTGACCCGCTGCATGTAAAAAACGCTGAACTAAATGCACAAAAGATCGCATCGATTATCGGCGGTGACGTCTCTGATTATGAATCGAAAATGCAGACCGAAACACGTTACTCGGTGCTTGCCAAAAAACTGGACAAACAAGCAAAAGAAGAAATTGAAGAGTTAGACCTACTGGGAATTGGGCTTCGGGAGCAGGAATACCGAACCTATCCACAGGGTGAGATGGCCGCGCAAGCGCTTGGTTTTGTAAACGATGACGGCGAAGGGGTGTATGGAATAGAACAAAATTTAGACGAGCAGCTACGCGGAACACCTGGGCAACTAAGGGCGATTACTGATTCAAAAGGAGTGCCGCTTGTATCAAACGAGGATAACGTGATTACTGCGCCACAAAAGGGCGACAGGGTAGTACTGAGCCTGGATATGGTGATTCAGCGCTATGCACAGGATGCCTTGAAGTCCGGGTTGAAGCGAGCTCAATCAAAGTCTGGTAGCGTAGTGGTGCTTGAGGCAGATTCCGGCAAGGTGAAGGCCATGGCAAACTATCCAACGTATGACCCCAATGAATTCTTCAACGTTGATAAGCCAGAACTTTTTACTAACCCGATTGTCAGCCAGCCGTTTGAAATTGGATCGATCATGAAATCATTTACTGTTGCGGCGGCTTTGGATGCCGGTGTGGTGAATGCCAACACTACGTATGCTGACCCGGGCTCATACAAGATAGACGACGCCACCGTTACTAACATTGTGGAGGCTGGCGGTGCTGGCACCCGTAGCATCAGTGATATCTTGCAGTATTCTTTAAACACCGGAGCGGTCTACTTGCTCATGCAAATGGGCGGCGGTGAATTGAATGATCGAGCTCGTCAAACCTGGCATGACTATATGGTCAATCGTTTTGAATTTGGCAAATCAACTGGAGTCGAACAGGGATTTGAAGCACCCGGTGTGGTACCTGACCCGAATGAGGGCTGGGGCCTGAATATCCAGTATGCAAATACAAGCTTTGGTCAGGGCATGACCGCTACACCGATGCAAATGGCGGCAGCGCTGGCCGGTGCAGTTAATGGGGGCACCTACTATAAGCCAAGTTTGATTGACAAGGTTACATTGGCTGATGGAACCGAACAGATACATCAACCGAAAGTTGTAAATGAATCAGTGGTAAACGATCAAACCAGCAAAGATTTACGTCGATTTATGGAGCTGACAGCAGCCGAAAACCGGTATGTTGAACCCCGAATTGGATATAGTGTAGGCGGGAAAACCGGAACTGCACAGATTAACAAGCCAGACGGTGGCTACTATGAAGATAGGTTCAATGGTACATTTTTAGGATATGTTGGCGGGGAAACCCCAAAATATATTATTATGGTACGAGCGGACGATCCGAAAATTGGCGGCTATGCGGGATCACAAGCAGCTGCGCCAATATTTAAAGATATTGTAAATTCGTTAATTGATAATTTTCGGGTTACACCAAAGGCAAATTAAAGGGTATAATGGAGTAAATATGTTAGAATTTCTGGCACAACAAACAATCGATTTAACAATTCATACTTCAACGCTTGTTCGTATTCTCGGGCTGGGTTTTGCTGGGTTTTTGGTTGGAATGTTATTAACACCAATTTACACCACGTTTGCGTATCGTGGCGAATGGTGGAAAAAACCTCGGCAGACTACGCTTACAGGTGAGGTGGCGAAAGTATTCACCAAACTTCATGCTAAAAAGCACGAACGACATATTCCGACAATGGCGGGGTTAATTTTTGTAGTGGCGGTGCTGCTCGTAACAGTCTTGTTTAACCTCAGTCGAAGTGAAACATGGCTGCCCCTGGCGGCATTTGTTGGTGCGGGTTGTGTTGGATTTATAGATGATCTGATAAATATTCGAGGTGTTGGTAAGGGTGTTGCTGGTTTGTCGTCACGGTTAAAATTTTGGTTGATGGCCGCGGTGGCAACGGTTGGAGGTTGGTACTTTTTTGCAAAATTGGATGTTTCGTCAATCAGCGTACCAGGGTTTGGTGAAATTGCGCTTGGTTGGTTAATTATTCCGCTGTTCGTGCTAGTGGTGGTGGCAACGGCCAATGCCGTGAATATCACTGATGGGCTCGACGGCCTCGCAGGAGGGCTTGTAGCGATTTCTTTTGGCGCGTATGCGCTGATTGCCTTTTTGGAGCAAAGATACGGCGTGGCGGGCTTTTGTATGGCTATCGTTGGTGCGTTACTAGCATACACCTGGTTTAATATTTACCCAGCTCGCTTTTTTATGGGTGATGTTGGTTCGTTTTCACTTGGAACAGCACTTGGCGTAGTAGCCATGATTACTGATACGGTGGTACTGTTGCCAATTATTGGTATCGTTTTTGTTGCAGAAACTGGTTCAGTTATCTTACAAGTTGCCTCGAAAAAACTCAGAAATGGCAAGAAAATTTTTAGAATTTCACCGCTTCATCATCATTTTGA
>JBGSYV010000106.1:0-3538 GCA_041750695.1 Saccharimonadales bacterium (SeqCode)
AATTTTATGCTGATTTGTAGCAACGTCCAGCCCGGCTACCGTTGCCTTCCCGCCATCAATTGGGCGCATAGCCTCTATCATCTCAAGGGTTGTGGTTTTACCGGCTCCGTTTGGCCCTAAAATACCAAATATTTCGCCAGCTTTTACGCTAAAGCTAATGTCATTCACGACAATATTCCGGCCGTATTTTTTACGCAAATTTTCAACTACAACAATTGGTTCTTTCACTTAATTACTACTATACCGGATTTAACGAATATAAAAAAGCACCCCATTTTAATGAGGTGCTTTTAAGCATTGAAAGAATATACTTACGCTGCTTTTTTAACAGTAAGAAAACCGTTTCGTGGGTTTTCTGTAACCACTTTACCGTCTGGCAAATCACATGCCTCTGGTCGTTGATCTTTACTGAAGTAGTAAATTGTCTGTAGTTTTCCACCGCGAAGTGTTACATCTTTGCAGTTTAGGTAATATGTTACGCCCTTGCTATTTGTGTGCTGGTAAGCCATTTCTTACTCTCCCTCTTTAGGTTAACGTTGGTACCCTTACCATACTCTGGGGTCATTTTATTTGTCAACCCTTTAACAGAATATCGTATGTAAATGATACGCCAAAATAATCATAATAACAGAGGTAAAATCATAGTGCTGTTTTTATGACAAAGTTTTAACTCCTTATTGCCATTCAACCCCCTTATGTATTACACTTATGGTTGTACAATATTGCTAAATAAGGGGTAGGAGTAACTAATTACTATGGATTTCCGACAAAAAAACAGCGTTAATACGGGGCACCACATGCCAACAATGGGTACCATGACGTCACCGTCACCATCAAAACAAAACAAACAAAAATGGCAAAAATTTGTTCGGCTTTCATCTATCGTTCTTCTGTTTTCTGGAACAATCCTGCTTGTAGCAGTCCTACTTTCTATTGCCCTTGGCAGTAATGACACTTTTAGCGAAAGAAGACTGGTAGACAAAGAATCCTATCAGTCTGTTTACTTAGTAAATGGCACCGAGACTTACATTGGCAAGGTTGTTAGCATGACCAACGACTATATAAACCTAAGAGATGTATTCTTGTTAACTCCAACTCAGTTGAGTGATGAGCAGGCGGATATAGAAAACACTCCGCAGTTTTCACTTACTAAGCTTGGTTGCCAAATTGTTGGGCCTCAAGACCAGCTGATAATTAACAAAGATCAAGTATTAGTGTGGCTGAACCTCAAAAACGACGGAAAAGTCGTCCAGGGCATTGAACAATTTAAACGAGATAACCCAAATGGTGTCGACTGTGATGCCGCAGCGCCAGTAAACGCAGAAAATACTACTCCACAACAAACCGAAACCCCAGCTCAACCTCAGCAGCCAACTCAAGAACAACCAGCAACACCTCAAAACAATCAACAATAAGAACTAGAGAGCTTATCCCGCGCCCTCATCTTGTTTAGGGGTCCCACCGTTGTGATGCGCTTAAAATTCAATCATGCGCATAAATCTCAACTATACGAATATGGAGCTGGGAGCATGCCCTGCATAGCCTGAAAAACTAAGTTATGCGTGGTTTTTAAAAAATGTTTTTAGCCACCACTCTATCCCAAAACGAACTATAAATAGGAAAAAGAATATGGCGGAAAGTAGAAGGCTGATTCCAGCCAGGTCAAACGACCAGCGCGGTGACACAAAATCAAATTTATAGAGTGCATCGGGGATAGACTTTTCTTTAACGCCATTTTGCAATACATAGTCTTCAATGCACGCTACGCGTGGTCCACCAGAAACACTTGCAGGAATTCGTTGTTCACAAATCGCCTGGGCGCGTGGGTAGATGCTTTCGTTTGCCTTTTCTACCCTTGTCTGCTCTTTCTCACGAAGTCGTTCATAGCGATGAACTAGCTGCACGGGGTGCTGAATTCCAGTCCCGCCGGCTAAATCAGCATTCATGTGTGAATATACGAACTCACGAAGCTCACGCAAGGCAGCCTCAACATCCCCGTCTTCTTCATCAACCTGCAGCACCTTTTCACGGAGCTCAATTGCCTGAAGGTTATTGTTTCTCAGTGCAATCACCCCAATAGTTAGCGACACAACAAAAGCGGCAAAGAAATACCAATAACTGATTGTTCGAATTTTTGTCCAGAGATGATGAAGTCTACTTTTGTTCATAATTTATTTTTTAACGCTTATGGCATAAGTATACACCTATTGATACACTATATGAATGCAGCACATTTTCTTTAGTGGTATCGGCGGCGCCGGGATCGGTCCGTTGGCACTTATCGCCAAACAGGCCGGGTATGAGGTTTCTGGCTCAGACAAACAACAATCCAGCTATATTGATTACTTAAAAAAACAAGGAATCACCAATATTCATATTGGCCAAACAAAAGGTTCAATCGCTGAAATTCACACTAAAAATCCGATAGATTGGTTTGTGTACTCCTCAGCAGTCGAGAAAGAAAACGCCGCTGGCCCAGAACTATCTTTTGTAGCTGACCAAAAAATAAAGATGTCCAAGCGCGATGAGCTGATTAATAAAATCCTGTCTGATAAAAAGCTAAAAATGATCGCGGCCGCAGGAACACACGGAAAAACCACCACTACCGCTATGATTATTTGGCTGTTTAAGCAACTAGGTATTCCGATTAGCTATTCTGTGGGTGCAAAAATTAGTTTTGGGGATATGGGCCAGTACCAAGCAGGCTCTGAGTATTTCATCTATGAAGCGGATGAATTCGATCGTAATTTTTTGGCATTTGAGCCAGATACTTCTGTAATTACGGGTGTCAGCTGGGACCATCATGAAATATTCCCCACCCGGGAGGATTATCAAGAAGCTTTCCGTGAATTTATATCTCAAACGAATCACACCTTTACCTGGCAAGAAGATTTTGAATATCTTTCTCTACAGAATGATAAGAACGTATCTGTACTAGATAGTATCGATGAACGCATTCAGTCCATTAAGCTCGCTGGTTTGTATAACCGGCTGGATGCATGGCTGGCAATTCAAGCCGTCCACCGCGCCGCGAAAATAGATATCTCAAGGCTCATCGCTATAATCAATCAGTTCCCCGGGCTACAGCGGCGCATGGAGCAGATCGTACCAGGGCTTTTCAGTGATTATGCCCATACCCCAGAAAAAGCCCGTGGTGCCATGAGTGTGGCGTTAGAAATGGCCAGTGAAAGCGGCAAAGAAGTTGTGGTGGTATACGAACCCCTAACTAACAGGCGTCAGCACTTTTTACTAAACGAATATAAAGACTGTTTCGCTGGTGCTAAAAAAGTCTACTGCGTTCCAAGCTACCTGGCTCGTGAAGATCCAGACCAACGGATAATCCCCCCCGAAGAAATGGTTAATGCATTAAGCGATCCATCAATAGCTGTTGCCATGGAACGCGATCAAAAACTAAAAGCTGCAATAAAAGAGCACCTAAGTAATGGCGATATGGTGGTCTGCATGGCTGGTGGTGGCGGCAGAAGTCTCGACGACTGGCTTCGCGCAGAATTTACAAAATGAAAAAAATTTACTTTGC
>JBGSYV010000107.1:0-2889 GCA_041750695.1 Saccharimonadales bacterium (SeqCode)
GCATACTACCAGTGGTAATTTCAAGACCTCTAAAAAGTAGGTCTATTCGATCAGCAAATTCTGGTTTGTCAGCCTGTGCTTTGTGGTAAAACTTCATATCATCAGCTGGCCAATCAGTCACAAATACTGCCTCACTACCAAGATTTTTCTTTGCATAGTCACAAATCCAGCGTTCTTCGTCAGGACGCAAATCCTTTTCGCCCACCGAATTCTCCCCAGTTTTTTTTGAGTACATTTCGTGAATATCGCTCATTGATATCGATGGAATTTCTTCTGGTAAAACTGGTTTTTGTGCATTCCACTTTTTAAGTTGAGTTTCGTGTTGTCCCCAAACCTCATCTACCGCTTTGTTTAGCAAGCCACTTAAAAAAACTTTTAGATCATCAAGAGAAATGAACCCCATTTCGCCATCAATAGATGTATATTCAGTCATGTGTCGTGTCGTAGCGCTTGGCTCTGCACGATAAACCGGAGCAATCTCAAACACGCGCTCAAAAACACCAACTAGCATTTGCTTATAAAACTGCGGGCTTTGCGCCAGTGTTGCTTCTTTACCGAAGTAATCGAGCTTGAAAACTTCGGCCCCGCCTTCTGTTGCTTCTGCTAGTAGCTTTGGCGTATGTACTTCAGTAAATTCATTATCGTAAAAGTACTGGCGGCAAGCTTTAGTAATGGTGTGCTGTACTTCAAAAATACTCGCTTCCTGCAAGTTTCGTAACCCAATTGGCCGATACTCAAATAATGTATCCAGGTTTTCTGGCCTATGTGAAAGTGGTTTGTCTATTTCAATCGGTGGCTCATCGGTCACCGGCACCGACACGCTAATTTTGGGATCGTGGAGTTCTGCGCCACCGGAGGCTCGACCTTCCTTAACAACTGACCCGGAAACTTCGAGCACCGTGCCTATTTGCAAGCCCCGAAGCTTCTCTGCCTCTTTTTTATCCTCAACCACTACCTGCACTAGTCCGCTTCGGTCCCGAACGTTAATAAAAGTGAGTCCACCTAGCATTCGTTTTTTATGTAACCAACCCTGAATACGCACCGTTTTATCAACATGCGACGACACGTCTTTGTTTAATACTCTTTGCATAAAAGCAATTGTAACAGATTACACTGATAAAATACCAGTAAATCCTAGGGGTGGGTGTGGTTTTGTTTGTCTGTCTTGGCCTGGATATTGGCGACCGCTCGCAGATCATCATACTGATCAAACTCGTCAATTATATGTTTGCCGATCACCTGCTCAATAATGTCTTCTATGGTGATAAGCCCGGTAATTTCTTCAAACTCATTAACCACAATGAACATCTGGTGTTTGGTTTTTAAAAATGCATCGAGCACCCGAGTTAACGGCTCGTTTTCATGCACATAATATACATCCGGGCTCATGACACTCCGCACTAAGCCTCCCTGCTTGATGCCGAGCAAGTCCCGAATAAACAACGTTCCAACAATTGTATCCTCCGTATCTTGATAAACCGGGAACCGTGAATGCCCACTACCATGGAGTTCGTCCATAAGCAGCGGGCCAACAATATCAGAGGCAGAAACCATTTTAATCATTCGCTTTGGTGTCATTGTCTGGGCTACGATCTTATCGCCAAACGTTAAAGCGTGCGCCGCAATATATAACTCCTCTTGAGTAATGCGGTTATCGACCTGGGTTTTTTGCTGAGTAATAATGTCAAGAATATCCTCTTTCGTGAATAGCCCACTATGTACATGCACTGGGGTGACACGGTGCACCAACCGACTAATCCCGGAAAAAACCGGATTCAAGTTCTCTAAAACAAAATGAATCGCCGGGGAGATAAACTGAGCCAATCGCAAATTATACGTACTCACTCTGGTGTTTGGCAGCCAGGCAAACCCGAACCAAATAACTGATACACAGCCAAACACCACCAGCGGCCATGGCAATGTATACGCTAGTAATGCCAAAAATACTCCGCTGCTCAGCCCAATTAACAGCCAAAGGAGTATATCCAGATCCATCCCATACGCCGTTACCCGATATAATGCCCGGGCTGTTTCATCACCACTCCGCGCCCGACGCTTAAGCTCTTTTTTGGGAATATGTCGGAACGCTTTTAACAGCGCAATGCTCAGTATCATTAGTCCCGCTAAAAATATAGCCAGCAGAAGCGTTATCATATCTCTATCTTAAGCGCTTTTGTTGCATTTTCAAAGTAACGTAAAATCGGCTATGATAGTAGGTGCATAAAAAGGAGTACTGATGAATAAACGATTTTTGATAATTATGGCCATCCTCGTTGTAGGATTTATCGGCATTTTAGTATTTGCAGGCAATGACAACGATTCAACTGGCGACGATCCAGCAAATGAAAGTGGCACCGCCAGCACACATATATATGGTGAGGGTGCATCTGGTGTTACGCTTGTTGAATATGGTGATTTCCAGTGCCCCGCCTGTGCGGCCTACTATCCATTTATCAGCCAAATCAAGGAAGAATTTTCTGATGAAATTACCGTGCAGTATAAGCACTTCCCGCTTATTAATATTCACCCGAACGCCATGATTGCTCACCGGGCAGCAGAAGCAGCTGGTAAACAAGATCGGTTCTGGGAAATGCATGATATTTTGTTTGAACGCCAGCAAGAATGGGGCCAGAGCAATAATCCACAGCCGCTAATAGACGGGTATGCATCCCAAATTGGATTAGACATGGAGCAATATAAGCAAGACGCCGCTAGTGCTGCAGTAGCCGCCACTATAAATGCTGACATCCGGGATGGTCAAGCGCTGAACATTACCGGTACACCGGCGTTCGTTTTGAATGGCGAACGGCTCGATGAACTCCCCCGCGACTATGAAGCAATCCGGACCATCATCCAAGAAGCAATTGATCAACAAAACTAAAAGTTTTG
>JBGSYV010000108.1:0-2517 GCA_041750695.1 Saccharimonadales bacterium (SeqCode)
AGAACCTACCTGATTGGTAAGCCAGATGATCGAATAACAGCGGTATACAGAGCGGTCAGAGAGGTTTCTGACTACGCGCTCAGCTTGGCAAAACCAGGGGTGTCAATCCGTGAAAACGAACGGAAAATTCGAAAATTCATGGGTACCAAATTACAAGAGCTAGGCCTGATAACAGAGAACAATCCGGAGTCGGTCAATATCTACTACCCACATTCTACCTCGCATTATCTGGGTCTGGACGTGCATGATGTTGGTGATTACGATCAGCCGCTTCAGCCAAACATGGTGCTCACTATCGAGCCAGGGATTTATATTCCCAGTGAGGGAATCGGAGTGCGAATTGAGGATGATATTTGCATTACTAACAGTGGTCACACGGTGCTGAGTACGTCAGCACGCGAGCCAAAGATCGCCTTGGCGGAATCCAGCTAGTACCGTATAATAACCGTTAGATTTATGAATAGCGCACTTAGTCGGTTTTTAGTTCGATGGTTTGTCTGCTCGCTCGGGTTATGGATTGCGGCAGGGTTACTTGGTGATGGCCGGATAAATTATCAAGATCAAATTGGTGTAGTGATTATTGCCGGGCTTGTTTTGGCGATCGTCAACACCATTATCAAGCCAATTATTGTTGTGCTGTCGCTCCCGGCAATACTGTTTAGCCTCGGATTATTCATGATTGTTATAAACGCCCTAATGGTACTTCTCGCCAGCAGATTATACACAAATCTAGAAGTAGAAAGTTTTGGCACAGCGCTGCTTGCAGGTATAATTATAGGACTAGTAAACTATCTAGTGACAGCAATACTGGAGGAGAGATGAACTTTTTGAACTATATTACAATTATAAGCGCCGTTTTGATGGTTATTCTGATTTTGGTCCAAACCAGAGGCGCAACATTGGGTGCTGGATTTGGCGGAGGTGGTGAAATTAATACCGTACGGCGCGGTTCAGACAAAACCGTTTTTCAGATGACAATTATCGTAGCTTTCGTATTTGCTGCCTCGATATTGTTAACTGTCGTTGTACTCTAAGTTATTTATGGTTGATCGAGTAACAAAACTCAGATGGCGCAGACGGTTTCGGCGTAAGCAACGCCAGGTTGAGCATATTGGCGCTCAGGCCGATGATCATTTAGATAAGCACTTTTTCCGCCGGCTGAATAGACTGGTTGATATCCGCCGGTTCATGTTTGCTTGGCTGTTGTTGCTCGGCCTATTGATAACAGGGGTAATTATACAGGCACGAGCTCTGCCTGAATTTTATCAAGAGCGCGTGCCACAGGCTGGTGGAACGTATAGTGAAGGTATTTTTGGCACGTTTACTAACGCAAACCCGCTGTATGCTACCAATCCGGTTGATGCTAGCACCTCCCGGCTTCTATTTTCTGGATTAATGCGTTACGACTCCGAGAACGAGCTTGTGCCAGATCTCGCTAAAGATCTTGAGGTTGATGAACGAGGCGTTATCTATACTGTTAAGCTTCGTGATGACGTAGTGTGGCATGATGGCCAGCCACTCACGGCAGACGACGTAGCATTTACCTATCAAACGATCCAAAAACCTGATGCAAAATCTCCACTTCGTTCAAACTGGGTTGGTGTCAAAATAAAAGTAATCGATCCGATGACCGTCGAGTTTACTTTGCCTCACGGACTGGCTTCTTTTCCGCATTCGCTGACAAACGGGATTATTCCTAAGCATATTCTGGGTAATGTTGCGGTTTCTCAGCTTCGTTCAGCCTCTTTTAATACCATTAGCCCTGTTGGCTCTGGCCCATTTGTGTGGGAGACGATTCAGGTGGAAGGTAGCACAGTAGAGGACCGCGAGGAGCGGATTGGTTTCACTGCAAACCAACAGTATCATAACGGTGCGCCAAAGATCGATCGGTTTTTGATCCGGGCATTTCATGACAAACAAAACCTCGCAGAGGTATTTAACCAGGGTGAACTAAGTGGCGCCGCTGGGCTGGAGGTTAACCCAAGCACCGCAAGTACAGTGAGAGAACATTATGTGCCGCTAAACGGTCAAGTGAATGTGTTTTTGAATAACTCACATCCGGTGTTGTCTCAACGTGCTATTCGGCAAGCGCTAACAAGGGGCACTGATCAGCGGGCAATTATTGAAGGTCTCGGGTTTCCGGTAATCGCCTCCAAGAGCCCGCTACTTAATCGGCATGTTGGATATGACCCACAGCTAACACAGCTTGCATTTGACCAAGAAGCGGCTAAGAAGCAGCTGGACGAAGCTGGTTGGAAACCGGGGGAAGACGGGATTCGTGAAAAGGGTAGCGATCGGCTGGAGTTTAGCCTATTTACTCAGGAGGTAAATCAGTATTCGTTCGTTGCGAATACACTTGAGCAGCAGTGGCGCGATATTGGTGTAGCAGCGGAGGTTGTACTGCAGCAAGACACTGATTTCCAAAACACACTGGCTTTTCATAACTACGACGCTCTGCTATACGGAATAACACTAGGTAGTGACCCAGATGTGTATGCTTACTGGCATAGTTCTCAG
>JBGSYV010000109.1:0-6396 GCA_041750695.1 Saccharimonadales bacterium (SeqCode)
GGTTGCAGAAGATTCTACCCCGTTTACACCCAGTGTATGTTCAACCTGCTCTGCGCCGTTATGGTCATGGGCATCGCTTAATTGTGGAATTTGTCCAAGCTCAAGTTCGGGTTCAATATCGCACCCTGGTATGGTAGGAACCATTATTCCATTGTCGTCCCATGACTGGAATCGTTCGATTTCCGCAGTGTTTTGAACGGTTGCAAGTGCCGCAGTAGCTAAGCCTATTCTGATGGCCATGCCTATTTTACTTATGGGCTTGATGGGGCGTTCGGCCCATGTTTCGATTTTTTCTATTTCTGGGCCAGGCATTACTGAAAGCATACAAAACGCTGGGGTTAATATGAACAAGTTTGTTTATTTCGCTACATTAATAAAATGATATCCAGAGAAAAGGTGCATAGCTTAGTTGCTTCAGTTGGAATACTAACACAACCTAGTTTAAGGGGCATTTGCTACTCTACTAAAAATTTTGGACATTGGAGGGCAACATTTATTCAAACATATACGCCACTTTTTGCTATAGTGGGGGTATGGAAAAACCACAAAACTCAACAATTATTAATATTTGCGTAATACCAGACGATAGTGTATCGGCTTCGTGTGAAGCAATCAGTAGGTCTGTAGAGTCGGATGGCACGATGTTCGTACTGGGCGGAGATAAGTTTGCCCATATGACTGCATTTATGGCTCGTTTTGCTGATGACGATATTGAAAAAGTAGTCCAAGCTACAGAACAAGCTTTGAAATCAGTAGCTCCATTTAATTGTGAGCATACTGGATATTTTATGACGGAAGGCAGATATCTTGAGGTTTCGTACCGGAAGTCCGAACAATTCATGCAGCTGCACGGCGCGCTAATCAATGGCGTAGCTGAACTAAGAATTAACCCAGGCGAACCCTATGAGGAAGGCTACTTTACGCCGTATACAAATGCGCAACAAAAAAACGCTAAAGAAACTGGCTATGATCTTGCCCGAGATCTCTATCGCCCGCACATTACGCTTACTCGCTACAAAGAGGGTCAGGTGCCTAGTTCATTTCCGGCATTCCCTGAAGTAAATCTATCTTTTAAATTAGCTAAAGTGTGCGTTTATAAAGCAGACGATAACGGCGCAGTGTACGAAAAGTTAGCTGAGTTTCAGGTCTAGACAGAGTTGGCAGAAAATTAAAAAAAGCCAAAAGTAGCTTTAATAACTTGTATCTGAACTACGTTATTGTCTAATCTCATTTTTTTATTGAACGAATTTGCGTGTTTCATTATATACTTTAAATAATACTTATAGTAATAAAGGAGAACTCACGCATGGCAAATACAAATTCATATCCGGCTAGTTTGGAAATTGACTACCCGGGGAAGCTAAACCGACTAACAACTTTTTTTAGACTGTTTTTGGCTATACCTATCGTAGTGATTCTTGGGCTGCTTACCGGAGGCTTCGGCGACGGATTTACTACTGAAGCAAACAATGGAATCACCCAAGGTGGGATGGGAGTCGCCGGCGCACTAGCAGTAGCTACGGCGCTTATGATTGTGTTTCGGCAACGTTACCCAAAATGGTGGTTTGATTTTGTCTTGGAACTAAACCGATTTTCCACCCGCGTGGGTGCTTACGTGCTTTTATTAACTGATAAATATCCATCAACTGTTGAACAGCAGTCGGTCCATTTGGACGTGAAGTATCCGGATGTTAAAAAAGAGCTTTCACCAATAATGCCACTTTTTAAATGGTTGTTGGCTATACCTCATTATCTAATCCTAGCTGTTTTGTTAATGGGTACGGTAAGCGCTACAGTGATTGCCTGGTTCGCTATTCTTCTTACCGGCCGTTATCCGAAGGGTTTGTTTGACTACGTTGTGGGTGTGAGCCGATGGAGTCTTCGGGTCACTGCATATGCGTTCTTGTTAACAACAGACAAGTACCCACCATTCAGCTTGAAATAACTTATAGCTTTGGTAAATAAATAGCAACAAGGGGGAAGTATGGCAAAAGCAAGTGATGGTTCAAGCGGAGCGGTGTATGGACTGGGTGTTATCGGAGCATTAATATACTTTATACAAGCCGCAACCGGAATTGGCGCGGTGATAACCGGAATTTTAAAAGCATTTTTGTGGCCGGCGTATATCGTTTACAAGCTTTTAGAGAGTTTTTACGGCGTAGTTCTTTAGCTGTTTTTGGTTTGTGCAGCATACTGTATAATTTAAGGCGGATAAACAAAGGATTTACATGTTATTTTTTGCACACCACTCTACCGAACACGCTTTACAGATAAATGGTTTTGTCGCTTTGGCAATTGTTGTCACTATTTTGGGTATGGCATCAATTGTTGTTTGGAGGGTTCGCCGTGAAAGTTGATCTGCAAGCCGATAACAAGCAGGTAACCGCCCGCGCAAAAGCAGCTGTGAGTGGCCCTGATTTGAACGGTCAGGCTGACTTTACCGAATATGATGTTGATGGCTGGAAGTACGTACATATAAAGCTCGTATTATCTGGTGATTCAAAAACGCTGACTTCTGGTAAACACGCCGTTCATATTCATGAAAAAGGCGAGTGCGAGTGTGAGGGTTTTAAGTGCGCGGGTGGCCATTTTGATCCCGGCCCTAATGGTAACAGCGATGCTGATGCTAATCATGGTTATCACGCCGGCGATCTTCCGAGTATTACCATTGACGAAAATGGTGAAGGCGAATTACAAACAATTACCACCCGTGTTACGTTGTCAGATGGACCGGTTTCTATCCTTCAGCCAGAAGAAGGAACCTCGCTGATGGTGCACGCCAACTCCGACCCATACACACCGGGTGAAACCGGCTCCGGGCATAGTGGTGGCCCGCGGCTGGGTTGCGGGCGGATCGAGGCTGTTTAAGTGGCCCGGACGAACCAATATTACGTAAAATATAATTAGCAACTAACAGAGAATACTTATATAATTTAAGCTATGGCAATTAGACGAAAACGCGTTCGGTACCACAAGCTGCCGAAGTTCATGCATCGCCCGCTACGATTCCTGTTGGCGCAGTGGGATCGGTTTAATGGGCTCAGCCGCCGGCAAAAGATCACGATTTTTAGTGCAATCGCAGCCTTTTTCTTGATTGTAGTGCCCCTTGGTTCGTATCTTTATCTTGTTCGGGACATCAACGACCCCGAACGACTCATGAACCGTAATAACACGGGGATTGTTCTAACTGATCAGAATGATGAAGTTATTTACAGCTTTGGCAAAACGGCCGATAACCGCAATGTTCAGCTAGAGGAACTGCCAGATGATTTAGTGAATGCCCTGATTGCTAGCGAAGACAGAGATTTTTATGAGCACGGTGGGTTTTCACTTCGCAGAATTGCCGGATCACTATATGCAAATGTTTTAAACAGAGACATCACCCGTTACGGGGGCTCAACAATTACCCAGCAACTGGTTAAGAACAATCTCCTTACAAGCAATAAAAGCTTTCTAAGGAAATATCAGGAACTGGCAATTTCTATTGCGGTTGAACGTCATTATACCAAGGAAGAAATTTTAGAGATGTACCTGAACTCGGTGTATTACGGCGAAGGGGCGTTTGGTATCGATGTTGCTAGCGAGACGTTTTTTGAAAAACCGCCGTCAGAACTATCCCTAGCCGAGAGCAGTATGCTTATTGGTATATTGCCTGCGCCAAGTGCATATTCCCCAATTTCTGGCGATATTGAACTTGCCAAAGAGCAACAAGAGCGTGTGTTGAATGCCATGGTTACCACTGAATTTATCACTGAACAAGAAAAAACCAGCGCGCTGGAGGAGCCTTTGCAATTATCGGAAACAGGTGCAGAAGAGCAGTTATACGCGCAGCATTTTAGTAGAATGGTAATCGCAGAACTAGAGGAGCGATACGGCGAGGAACGAACCGCCCGTTCCGGTTTTCGGGTCAAAACAAGCCTTGATCTTGATTGGCAGCAAAAAGCTGAAGCTGAAATTGCAGGGCGTATTGCATTGCTTCAGGCTCAGGGTGCAACCAATGCCTCGCTTGTAGCAATTGATCCAAATAATGGTCAGATCCGTGCGCTTGTTGGTAGTGTTGATTGGGAAAACGAAGAATTTGGCCAGGTTAACATGGCGATCTCCCCACGCCAGCCAGGCTCTAGCTTTAAGCCGATTTATTATGCTGAGGCGTTAGAACAGCGCCAAATAACACCGGCAACCATCATTCGCGATGAAGCAAAACAGTATGGTGATTATCGCCCAGAAAACTTTGATTTTAGGTTCCGTGGGGATATCACCGCCCGCTATGCACTGGGGAACTCTTTGAACATTCCGGCATTAGAGGTTATTCAAGGGCTTGGTGTTGCGGAGGCCAGCGAGACGGCACAGCGGATGGGTATTACTACGGTTGATGATCCGGATAGCTATGGGCTGCCGCTTGCACTAGGAACCGCTGAAACCCCACTACTTCAAATGACCAATGCCTATGCAGCGTTTGCCCACGGTGGTCGTTTGTTTGAATCAACGACCATTGTTGAAATTGTTGATAAGTATAACGATATGATCTATAAGAGCGACCCGAGACTTGAGCAAGTTCAGAGCCCTGAAGCTTCGTTTTTGATTTCATCCATGCTATCTGATGAGTCTGCCAGAGCGGCTACTTTTGGTAGTAGCTTGAATATCCCTAATCACCAGGTTGCCGTAAAAACCGGTACCACCAACGACAACAAGGATGCCTGGACCATTGGCTACACGCGTGATATCGCGATTGGAGTGTGGGTTGGTGATAACAAACATCAACCGATGACAGTTGGCGGCTCTGCAGCTGCCGGGCCAATTTGGTTAAATACTATGCAGCACATTTTGCAGGGGCGATCTCCGCATCAGTTCCCACGCCCGGGCAGTATTACCGAAACATATGTCTGTACCGTGAATGGGAGCTACACCGAGTACTTCATACCGGGAACTGAAGAGTCAGAATGTGATCGCCCGACTCAAACCAATACGCCAAGTAGGAGTGAGCAAGAAGCTGAGGAGCGCCGACGCCAGGAGGCAGAAGAAGAGCGCGGGCGATTAGAAGAAGAGGCTGAACAAAGACGGCTTGACCGCGAAGCCCAAGAAGCAGAAGATGAGGATGATGATGAAGACATCACCGATCCAGAAGACGATGAAACTCCAGAGCTCCCATAATTTTTTTTGGTACTATAGATAAATGAGCAAAAGTGACGGTGTGGTAAAAGTTGGGGTAGGAGTTTTAATCTTTAAAGATAATAAGGTGTTGCTAGGAAAGCGGAAGAATGCCCACGGCTCTGATCAGTATGGCGGGCCAGGTGGACACGTGGAGTTTGGTGAAACAGCCCAGCAAGCGATTCTAAGGGAGATTGATGAGGAGTGTGGACTGAAAATTAAGAATTTACAGATGCTGTGTGTTTCAGACTTACTTATCTATTTACCAAAACACTACATTGATATTGGGTTTATGGCTGAATGGGAAGCCGGTGAGCCGGAAGTCCGAGAGCCACATAAGTTGGTATCTTGGGACTGGTTTGGCATAGAAGAATTACCGGCTAATTTGTTCGGTTGCGTTAGTGCTTATATTGAATCGATGCAATCTGGCAAAAAATATTTTACGTTTAAATAAACGAACTCCTAAATCAAGCTGGACCAGTAAAACCAAAAGTTGTGCAAAATAAGTGCAATCAATATTACGTACCAAACGATAAGGATATCGGCGTGGTGTTTTTGGGCAAAAGAAACCACGTCGGTATATTTTTTAGGCAGTTTAATATGCTTTTCCCGTAGGTTATATAGGGTGGTATACCAAAAAATTGGGATGGTAACGGTCCAGACAATCATGCAGTACAAACAAAGCGCGCCGATGTTATACAGGCTTTGGTAAAACAGCCAGTGAACGAATACTACTCCAAAAATTGTTCCCGCTTGAAGGCCAAGCCAGAACCATCGTTTGAACTTAGCCCCTGCAATCAGCGCCATGCCAACGGTGATGACAACCGCAAAACCTACTAGTCCCAGTAAGGGGTTGGGAAAGCCAAAAATCTCGGCCTGCGGGGTGTCCATAATCGATCCACAACTAAGCAGTGGGTTTATCTCGCAGCTCGGCCGGAAGTTTGGGTTCTTGATAAGTTCGATCTTCTCAACAGTAATAATATATGCTGAAAGCAAGCCGATGAAGCCACCAATAACAAGTAAAAACGGGAAAGTTTTGGTGAGTGGTTGCTTAAAGATATTTTTCATTTCAGGTTTATTATAGCCGAAAAATTGCAAATACTGGCAAAGATATTGTATTTTAGGCAATGATCAATATCGCAATATCTGGTAATGGTTTTAGGGATTATTCTTTTGATGAATTTTGTATTGCAGCGCGAAACTCTGGAATAAATTTTATCGAGATAGTTTATAAGCTCAACTTTAGTC
>JBGSYV010000110.1:0-3873 GCA_041750695.1 Saccharimonadales bacterium (SeqCode)
TTGGGTCGGCTTCGGGCACAAAAGTTACCACAACTGATTCTGTAGAATCGGTTTGGTTACAACTGAAGTAGGCATCAATCCGTAGCGTATTGTCGCCCTCCATTAAAATGACTTCTGTGCTAAAGCTGCTACTTCCCGAAACAGCGATGGAATCCGAATAGACGTTATTTACATAAATATCTATCTGACTGGTACGCTCCAGTGTGCCGGCGAGTACAACTAGCGGGTTACTCACCACACTGTCTGAAGCAGGACTAGTAATTGCAATAACAGGACCATCTGAAACGTTGCACAGCGTTGTCCGAACACTGCTATCACTTTGCGCAACCAATAAAACCGTACTCAAATAAAAGACCACGCCAACAGCAACAACACCAAAGCTAATAATCGCTAGCACTGCAGAAATTGATCGTGCAATCATTTTATTTTTGTGCGGTTACTTTTTATGTTTACGTTGCTTCAGTTTTGGCCGGAGTACGACTGTCCAGACAATGATGGCAACTACAATAAGTGCAATGATGATCATCAGTGACGTGGGGAACAAGACTACCCACTGCTCGGCAAGCTCCTCAGACCCGTCCAAGAACGCGACAACGCCGCTAGCCTTAAACACACCCATATACGGCCCGTTGTCCCAGCTTGCAGTGATTAGCCTGGTCGTTTCTGGCAAAATAAGGTTTTCTTGTTTTAGCTCAAACTGTTTTTTGCCAAATAGGTTTTTATAAATCACAGAGGTATCAGCTTGAAAGTGTACATTCCCGCTATTTTCTATCCGGAGATTCGACGTTACCGGAGCATTTGTTTGTAGAAAACGGGTATCCCAACTCTCTACTGACCCTTCCCGAATGATATCCCCATCAATTGTCATATAAAGCAGCGAGCCAACTCGCTTCTTTCTTGCAACGCTTTGCTCTGATTCGTTTGGTTGGGTTTCTGCAAATAATACGGCGTAGTGACCCCCGGCAGCAGCCCGTTCTGGTACGGTTACGGTGTACTCAACCTGAACTCGCTCATTTGGTTCAAGCGATAGATTTGTTTGATCAAACTGCACCCACTGGTACGCCTCTGTCCGTGGATTTACATCCTTGTAGTCTGGATCATAGTTTTCGTTAATAACAGAAAATGGTCGTGCATATAACACAAATTCGTAGGCCTGGGATCCATCATTAATAATTGTTAGTACACCTTGAGCAGATTCTCCGGCCGTCAAATCAGGTCGAGAAACCGCCGGCGACAAAGTAATTCTCTCCTCACTGTTATCTTGAGCCTGTAAACTAGCGGCGGAAAAAAACAAGCCAACAATACCTGCTATGGCAAATAAACCAAACAATAATCGTTTCATACAGTATCCCTCACTATTGATTGCACTCATTAGAGTGTACCAGTTTGGTTAGTAAAATTAAAGATTAAAAACAAGTACGATTAATCGATTGTAGCAGCAGTAAATGTAACAGTGCTTGCGTATGTACCGTCAGGTTTTGTAGTATCTGCTTTTGCGGAAAACCAAACTACTGTTTCATCGTCTGTCGCGGTTGAAGCCGTTGTTTTAATGGTTACTGGTGATCCAGATGCCGGGACGCCAGCCCATAAGGTCGTGCTCGACGCAACGTTATTTAGTGCACTGTAAGAGCCGTCGAAGTTGCCGCCGGCGACTGCAAATCCCCAGGTGTTATTAGCCAGTGCGGTTGGACTTGCAACAGTACCAGCGTGAGCAGTAATTGTTTCTGCACCATTAAGCAAGCTAGTGTTCGCGCTATCGTTTTCAATTGTTAATGTATAGCCTGCTGCGTTGTTTGTTGAGACCGTCACCGTGCCGGAATCACTTGTTTGTGCACCACCAGCCACAGGAGTTATGGCAAGATCAACCGTTCCGGTTGTAGCAATACTTATTACAGAACCAATACTAACCTCTACGATCGTGTCATCAGAATCAGTTGCCGCCTGCACACCAATTGGTAGCGCTATAAAAACGAGTAACGCAACTGCGAAAAGTTTCATTGGTGATGCAAGAATTTTTTTTATTATCATAAGTCGTTTTCCTCTGCTCTAAGCCTTTTTAACTCTACTATTGCTCTATTTAAGCATAAGCAACAAGCTGTGTAAACTACCTAAACGCTCATACTACAACAAATGGCTGCAGCAATGGCATCTGCCGCGTCATCGGGCTGCGGGGCTTCTTTCAATCCACACAGTACTCGGACCATCTCCTGCATCTGCTGTTTGGTAGCCTTTCCGTATCCAGTAACAGCCTGTTTAATTTGCTGAGGCGTATATTCATGCAATTCTAGCTTATGCTGCCGGCCAAGTAACAGCACAACACCACGAGCCTGAGAAACGCTCATAGCCGTGGTAACATTCTGTGAAAAAAACAATTTTTCAACTGAAATGACTGCTGGCTTCAACTCTTCAATTATTTCAGTTAAGTCGTTAAATATAGTTTCTAGTCGTTCTGAGTCTGCCTGTTTTGACGGCGTACGAATCACCCCCGCATCAACCAACGCCAGTTTGCCCGACTTGTTTACGTCAATAACTCCGAACCCCAAAATCCCCGTACCAGGGTCAATGCCGAGTATTCTCATTTGTTATTACCCGAGCTTTTCAAGTATTTCTGGCGAAATATCAAAGTTAGTATGGGTATTGGATACGTCATCGAGTTCTTCTAACGCATCCATAACCCGCATTAATTTTGCCGCTGTCGATTCATCGGTAATTTCAACGGTATTATTTGGCACAAAAGTTAGCTCTGCCTCAGTTACTTCGATATCTGCCTCTTTTAAGGAATCGCGAACTTTAGCGAGATCTTTTGGGTCGGTATATAAAACTGTTTCATCGCCTTCTTCGTACGCATCCTCGGCGCCGGCATCGAGCAGGGTCAACATTAAATCATCGCCCTTGCCCTTAACGCGAATAACGCCCTTTCTATCAAACTGGAAGGCCACTGCGCCCTTTTCTGCAATGTTACCCCCGTGTTTGCTAAAGGCTAATTTTACCTCTGGATAGGTGCGATTTAGGTTATCCGTTGCACACTCCACCATAATTGCCGCACCACCCGGGCCATAACCTTCATACAGCACCTCCTGGATTTGATCGCCACCAAGCTTTCCGCTACCACGATCAATCGAACGCTGGATGTTCGCCATTGGCATGCTGGCTGCTTTTGCTTTATCCACCGCTAAACGGAGTGCGAAGTTCATTTCTGGGTCATCACCACCACGAGCCGCAATAGCAATCGCATTACCTAATTTTGTAAAAAGCGCTCCTCTAGCTGCGTCTTTTGCGCCTTTTTTCCGTTTGATTGTTGACCATTTACTGTGACCTGACATTACCACTTATTTTAACATGTCGCAGCAATGATTGACTTTTCAGAGAAAATAAGCATAATGTAAGAAGTTATTTTCTATTTTTGGAACATAACGGACCTCCAAATCTTTTTACCTGAATGAAGTACGGGACACTGTTGTGGTGAAAAGATTTTAGGGCCATAGCCCTGCCTGTCTGGCCGAGCCCCCTGTCTTTCTGACAAGAAGGCCAGGCAGGACGGACAGCTCAGCTGCCCTGCCCGAGGTATTTTAATACCGAGAAGAATAATTATTAGCACCTGGTGCTCGAACCTTAAGTCATCACAAATTTATATATAATAGTCTAACTATTACCCCGTATTTTAATATGGGCCCATAGCTCAGCTGGTTAGAGCACCTGCCTTTTAAGCAGGGTGTCCTGGGTTCGAGTCCCAGTGGGCCCTCCAATAAAGACTGTTTCTTCGCGTTTGCTATACTAAGCACATATGCCTAACAGAAAAAAAATACTCTTATGGTCTATTGTAACAGGGATGTTTCTTGGAGGCATCCTATTTTTTACAATCCATCGTAGCGT
>JBGSYV010000111.1:0-7912 GCA_041750695.1 Saccharimonadales bacterium (SeqCode)
CTAAATCTAGGCGAGCCCGGAACAGAAAAAAGAGTAGAAATTACAACCGGTCTACAATCCCGGCCGTCAACTAGTGTGCTGGGCTCATATGTTGATGGTGTGACCTACCATAATGATTTTGAATTCTCGGTGGAAGCACCGGCAAACGTTGGTGAAAAAGTAGTTGTGTATGGGGATAGTATTTCTGTGGGTGCGAATAGTAGTAATCCAGTTGAACAGGGGTATATTCCACTTCTCAGAAACGTTTTTGGCAAGAACATCATGATAGAAGGGTGGGGATTTCGTAGTTTGCACGCAGATGCAAATAATGATTTTAATCGCGCTTTGCTTGTTAACCGTATATCTAATTACAATCCAGATGTATTTTGGCTTGCAATAGGAACGAATGATTACGGGTTAAACCGTTGGAGCGCCACCAATTTTGGAAATGCATATAGAAGTTTAGTAGACGATCTTCATTCTGTGCTACCAGAAATGCGGATTGTTTGCCAGACTCCAATAATCAGAACCTCAGAAGGTGCAAACGGCAATGGTAGTACACTTGGGGATTATCGGGACCAAATTGAATCTATATGTAACGAACGTGAATGGGCAGAGTATGTCGATGGAACAGCATTTTTAACTGCAGGGCAACTTGCAGATTCAGTTCATCCCAATAATGAGGGGCACAATTACTACGCAAACCGCATGGCGCCAATATTGAGTCAGCCGTCTTATACGATTTCTGGCCCATCATCAGGTGCTGAAAACACTGAAAGCGAAAATTTCACGCTCAATATTGCTGGAGAAAATAGCATGTTCCTAGGGGATCAAAGTATTACGGTTTCGGCCACCAATGGCACCGTTTCTGCCGTGACACCTGGTGGAACGATTGAGAATAACGAGAGTTCTTCTGTAACCATTACGCCCGCAAACGGCGATGCAAACTTTATATTTACAGTACAACCCGAATCCACCGAAGATATCACCCTTAGCTTTTCAAACCCACAAGATTGGTCCAATCCTGAAGATTTTGTATATGTAATTGAGGCAGAAAATATTCCCGACCCAGATGAAACAGACAATGATTCAGATGGAGTGAACGACGGTGATGAAAATGCTGGTCCGAATGGAGGCGATGCGAATTACGACGGCATCCTTGATAGCGAGCAAGACAACGTTACCACGTATATTAACCCTGTAACCGGCAAGTATGTAACCTTAGAGGTGGATGAAAGTTGCGAGATCCTAAGTGTTGGCACGACAGATCATAGTGCGAACGAAACGCTCGACACTGACTTTTCCTACCCACATGGGATAATGAGTTTCACGTTGGATTGTAATACACCTGGGTTTACTACATCTGTTCGTCAGCTTTACCACGATATAGATTTTGTTCAGTTTGAGGCCCGAAAGTACAATGCGACAGCCGGAACATACGCCACAATTGGCGAGGCACAAATACAACACAGAACAGATCTAAATTTTGTGCAAGTTCAGTATAGTGTTACGGACGGCGGAGAGTTAGACATGGATGGTGCGGCGGACGGTATGATCGTTGACCCCGTTGGCCTGGCGGTTTCGAACAGGGAACTCGCTGACACTGGGGTTGATATTAGGGTTGCCCAACTTTTTGCCGGGGGAGCCATTATTTTAGCTGCTGTACTCTGCTTGCATAGTAGGGTTTACGCTAAGATCGACTAATTGAATAAGGAATTGTTGAAGCATGTGGGTATCTCTAGGTTTTAAGTAAGCAAAAGCTTTATTTGCGGTGGTAAATAGCGTATGCTATAAGCAAAAGCGTTTAGGTCAAAAGGTTTGCATGAAATTCAAGAAAAACTCCAAGCACAATAAAGCAAAAAATAGCAACGCTGGAAAAAGCTATGTTCCTGGCGCTGTCGTCTCAAAACCCAAGAGCCAAAGAAAGAAAATTTTAGCAGGCATTATTATTACGGGGGTTATTTTGGTAGGGTTAACTACGTTTTTATTTATAGGGACTAGAGAGCCGGTTGAAGTTGTCTCGGTATGTAGTCCTGATCATTCTGAACCCATTTTTCAAAAATCCACAAACTTGGTTCATACGAATGAACCTGATAGTTTAGAGCAATTAGTTGAAGTAGTGGAATCAATCGAAGCAACAGAAGATTACGAAAACTACATAAATTGCGTCTACCCAGCTTTAATGTATTATCTGTTTATTGCAGATGAGCAAAGTGCTAGACAAAATTTTGAATATTATGATCAATTATTGGCCGAGGGCAATGCTATTAGTGAAGAATTCAACTTTATAGCATCTCAAAGTTTTTTCGAGGATCAATTTCAATTGTTTGAGGATAAAGAAGAGGAGTTCATAAACAATGCAGTACTTTTCTAGGCTTAAATTATATGATTTATTGATTTTCTTATTTATCGTTGTGGCTACTGTCTTAGGGGTGAATTTTTTGTTGCTCCAGCAGGTATCTGCGGTAGATCCAGCAATACCGCGTGATGGCAATAATACCCCAAACTATCAACTCAAACTCCCTCCTAGACTTTGGCTACATCAAACACCCACAAGCGGTTCGAATCAAAACCAGCACAGGTGGTGTAGGTACGACCCCGGCGACAGTAGCATTTATGGTGCAGCAACCAATAGGTATCTATCGCAAGCAAATAATACGACTCAAGAGGTAAATACTCTCGTTAATCCAGACAACCAGGTTAATCTTCGTTTTAATATTTTTGGGCATCACTGTACAAGTAAAATGAGTAGACCGGACATTGGAGTTAATTGTGCTAACGCTGTTTTTCAGGGTTCACCAGGATTGTTGACAGGGGAGGGTAATCTAAATCATGATATGACTAATCGCCGTTTATGCAGTACGTCCATACTAAATACACGAATTAATGAAGTTGGTGTGCGAGCTGTAGATAGTAATGGAAATACTATTCCTGGAGTCTCAGCTCGCTGGAACCAAACCAGTGGAAATCTCAATAATATCAATTTTGACTGGACTGGAACCTATGGGACATCTGCTCAAACCGATGGATTTTACGCAATGCCAGGCCCGGGCAATCCTATAAGAGGTGCAGAATTTAGGATTGATGGCTTAAGTAATATTAATGAGGATACGGATGTTTATATTCAGGTAACCGGAAAATTTGTAACAACCTTTGATGATAACGGTACTGATGTATATCAGTGTATCCATTTCAATGGGACAAACTCATCAACAACACTGGGCGGAACCGCGGGTTCACCAGGAACAGTCACCTGTAATAATAATACAATGGAAGCCAAGATTAGAATTTCTCAACCGACACCTCCACCCCCAGAGGGCTCAATAGTTGCTAACTGCAATCAGGTAATCGCAAGTGCTACTTTAGCTGGAGGTGGCCAATATGGCGCAAGGTTATTTATAAATGGTAATGAAATTTCAGGTGCTGATGGAGGATTGCGCACTGCACAGAGCGGTCAGGATGTTATTTTCGATGTTTCTCCGTGGGGTGATCTTTATAGAACAGAATTCCAGGTCAGGTTTAGGCGTATAGGTGATTTTACGGAAACAACATTTTCCGAGGCAGTGACACTCCCAAACCCTTGTGCTAGATTGCAATGTAGCTCCGTGGCGGTTGGCGGTAACAAGCAGCCCGGAGAGGAGTTTAATGTTACGCCGAGTGTGCGTATAGAGAATTTTGGCCCACAAGGCAGAGCATTCTCATATCGGTTTATAGTCGGCTTTGTTCAGCCGGGTACAACAGACCAGTATGTAACGGTGCGAAATAGTGTATTCACTGGTAATGAGCAAAGACACGAGAGCGGATTGGTGAGCGGTGTGAGTCAGACTATCTCAGATTCTGAAATGGTTATTAATGATGTGGGCGAATATGATGTCCGGTTTCGTATGCAATATGGTCGAAACCTTGAACCAGCAAATGTTATGAGGTTCCCGTCAGGAGAAATACCGTGTCCAGGTGACCTAGAAGTGAGTTTTCAGCCGTATGTGAAGTTTTATGGGCATGATGTGATTGCTGGTGGGCGGTTTGGCAGAGAAGATAATGGGAGCTGTAGTCCATTTGAAAATGCTGCTTCGATCAAAACATACGATGACATATTACCAGATAGTGCGGGTGGGGGAGTCGTGGCATCCTCTACGCAATTTGCAGCATTTGCACTTGGGAGTATAGAGAAATTCCACACGGCCGGTATGCGTCATGGTTCAGGATCGATGCCAAATAAGGTTTCTGACCTTTCGTTTGGAAACTTCGGCCCATCAGGCAGACTCTCAGCCCGTGATCGACGTGGGGCGGACCCACAACCATACCCCGGAGATAGTGGCATCTCGCGCTGCACCCCAGATTATTTTGACCAAGCAGCCCAGCAGGGCTTGGCCCCGGATAATGCCACAACCGTTAATGCGGCGGCTCTGTCCGGCGACAGGCTCATTAACCCCAATAATAGCCGGGGGAGGCTTGTTATTCGTGGGGGTGAGGTAACCGGCAATGTAACGCTATATGTTGACGGGGACGTTTTAATACAAGACAACATTACGCTAAGTGCATTTTCAAATGCGGAAGAAATCCCGTCGTTTGTGCTCATAAGCACCGGTAATATATATATTGATCGTGCTCGAACTCCGGGTGGTTTTAATACAACTTCAGGGGTAGACAGGCTAGATGGAGTTTATATTGCACAAGGAGCTAGCCTCTCCGAGGGTAATATCTATACTTGTTCAAATCTAGCAGAGCTTAATTTGGCAGCTGGTGGAGCGCTTTTATACACCAGTAATTCCCTCCACAATCAGTGCAGTGAAAGAAGCCTAACGGTGAATGGGGCGTTTATAGCCCAGAAGGTGCATTTCTTGCGCACCAGGGGAACCATTGGCGATGCAAGACCTAATGATAGCCCAGGCGATGGCCAAGCCGCAGAGACATTCAACTTTTTGCCAGAACTTTACATCAATCCGTATCGACGTGGCGAGGCTGAAAATGCAGTACCAAAATATGACAGCATTCTGAGTTTGCCGCCAATTCTTTAAGAAGTTAGAATAAGACGCAAGACTTTAGACGTGAGATATTAGAATATTTAATCTAGAATCTACGATTCTAGCAGCTGAGTTCCAGGCTCTTTTATCTCCTGAGGATGTGAGTGCCAAATCGACCATTAGAGTGAGTGCGTGGAGCTTGCGGCAACGCCGAGCATGGTCGTATTTGGCAATGAACGCATCAAGAGATAAAAGCGTCTGCGGCATTTTTGCATACTTTTTTGCTGGAGATAAAAGTATGAGAAGGGGTGTTATAAAAGGAGTTAGTGTTTTTTTGAAATAAAGTTGTTAGTTGTCTGCTGGTATTTTGGTTACTTTTTGACCTGGAGCAAAAAGTAATAAAGGATTTTGGACAAGCAAAAAAATATATACGCCATACGATATACAAAATACTCAGTACGACATACGCAATACTGCATACAAAATACGTCATACGATAATAAAAAACAACTTGCTATTAAACATAAGCAATGTGCTATAATTTAGGATATATGAGTCTAATGTCCGGCGTATCAGATTTTTTCGGACTTGACTTAGGCACAACCGCAATCAGAATAGTCGAATTAAAAGGGGGTGGGCCGGTCAAGCAACTAGCGAAGTATGCATATGCTCCGCTAGATCCCAATGTCGCAGTTAGTGATTCTAATGCCGATCAGCAAAAGGTAATGCAAGCGCTGCGCGATCTATTAGCGCAGGCTAATATAACTACTAAAAATGTTGCTGTTGGTGTGCCTTCCGGAAAAGTATTCACCACCGTTGCTGATATCGATCGGCTTTCGCCAGGTGAAATGGCCAAGTCAATTCGTTTTCAGGCAGATTCTATTATCCCAACTGCGATTGCTGAATCAAAAATAGACTGGTCCATATTAGGCGATTCCCCGCACGATAAAACCAAGGTTGAGGTGCTCCTCACTAGCGTTGCTAACGAATATGTAGAGAAAAAGTTAGACATGCTCGAATCAATTGGCCTAAATGTAATCGCATTTGAGCCAGACAACTTGGCGGTGGCCCGAGCAATCATCGCTAACGATGCAACATCGCCGCAAATGGTGCTTGAGGTAGGGCACAAGAGCACCGATTTGGTTATTGTAATGAACGGTGCCCCGCGCTTAACGCGCTCTATTCCAACTGGATCAGAAGCGTTGGTTCGAGCAGCCGTCCAATCACTCAATGTTGATGAAAAGCAGGCGCAGCAGTTTATATTTAAGTTTGGGCTAAACAAAGATAAGCTCGAGGGCCAGATTTATAACGCAATTATTGGCACTGTAGAAATCCTTGCAACCGAGATTGAAAAATCCATTAAATTCTTCCAAACACGATACCCAGAATCAAAGCTCGATCGCATAATTGTAACTGGCGGTGCTTCAACACTACCTGAATTCCCACTGTATATCGCTAATAAGTTTGCCATTAATGTAGAGATAGGTAACGCTTGGCGTAATGTGGCGTATTCTCAGGACCGGCAGAATGAGCTGCTTGCTATATCAAATAGCTTTGGCGTAGCCACGGGGCTTGCGGAGAGGGTGGAATGATTCAGTTTAACCTATTACCAGATGTAAAACTTGAGTATATCAAGACCCGCCGCACCAAACGGATGGTGATATTAGCCAGTATTATTGCCAGCGCAATTTCTGTTGCAGTGTTTATCATTATGTTTACGTATGTGAATGTTGTGCAACAACGCCACCTGTCAAACCTCGATAATGACATCCAGTCAAATATCGCGGCTCTTGAGGCAATTCCAGATATTGACAAAGTATTGACTATTCAAAGCCAGCTCGGCAGCTTAACTATGCTGCATGAGGCCAAGCCAGCTAGTGATAGAATATTGCCATATCTTGGGCAAGTTACACCGGCGCAAGCTAGTGTCGGTCAGGTTTCTGTTGATTTTGAGGACAGCTCAATGATTATTACCGGCGGCGCAAATACACTCGCAACGGTCAATAAATTCGTCGATACGCTAAAGTTCACTGAGTTTAATGATAAAGACGAACCACAAGAAACCGCCAACGCGTTTAGCGAGGTAGTGTTAAGTAGTTTTGGGGTAGGTGATGACGGCGCAAGCTATCAAATTAGTCTGAAGTTTGATCCAATGATATTTGATAACACCAAAGATATTGAACTTATCGTTCCAAACATCGTTTCAACTCGATCAGAAACAGAGCGCCCAGCAGACTTGTTCCAAGAAGTTGATCCAGAAATAGAACTTAACGAGGTTAACCCCTAGAGGCAATCATGGCAAAGACTAAAACCAAACGAACCCAATCCAGAGTTTCCATGAAGCAGTTGCAGATTGATAAGGCAAACAGTACCACGGTAATTGCTATCGCTATCGCTGCGTTTCTTGTGGTGTTTTCATTGATAGCCAGCCGCGCTCTATGGGAGACTATGTCGTTTCAATCTAGAGTAATCGAGAAAAAAGAGGTTGCCGTTGATCAACTTGAAACCAACCTGGCGACAATCGATGAGCTCGTAAATGCTTACACCGTGTTTATAGAGACGCCAAATAATGTCATTGGTGGAAACCCAAATGGCGGTGGCGAACGCGATGGCGATAACGCTAAGATTGTGCTTGACGCCTTACCAAGCAAGTATGACTTTCCGGCGCTGACCACCAGCCTAGAAAAGATTTTGTCTAGTGGTAACTATACCATCGATGGCATCAGTGGCGTTGACGATGAAGTAGCACAAGGCACTAACGATATGGCAGTGCCAGCTCCAATAGATATCCCATTTGATGTTTCTGCATCAGGCAACTTTGGCTCGATAGAAGAGCTGTTATTAACCTTCCAGCGTTCTATTCGGCCAATTCGTATGATGCAAGTAGATATCAGCGGCTCCAACGCTGAGTTACGAATGAACGCCACAGCCATAACATACTATCAACCCGAAAAAGCACTAAAGATTCA
>JBGSYV010000112.1:0-2670 GCA_041750695.1 Saccharimonadales bacterium (SeqCode)
AGGTAGTGCCAACCATTGCCGAGCTATACGAAGCTGACTTTCCGGAAGTAGCCGCAAACAAAGAAGATATTATTCAAACACTGGTTAAGGAAGAGAAGACTTTCCGTCAGACCCTGCGTAAGGGCGTGCGTGAACTAGAAAAAATGGCAGAAGCTGGCGAGCTTACTGGCGAAAATATTTTTACGCTGTATGACACCTATGGTTTTCCTATTGAGCTTTCGACTGAAGAAGCTGCGATTAAGGATTATAAATTAAACCAAAACTGGCACCCGCAATTTGAGGCGAAGATGCAGGAGCAGCGAGAACGATCCAAAACTGCGGCAAAGGGTACGTTTAAGGGTGGTTTGGGTGGTCAAACCATCCAACACAAGAAGTACCACACTGCAACGCATCTTATGTATGAATCATTACGTCGAATATTAGGCGATCATGTTATTCAGCACGGCTCAAATATTACTGAAGAACGGCTACGTTTCGACTTTTCGCATCCAGAAAAAGTAACCAAAGAACAGCTCCAGCAAGTAGAAGACATGGTGAATGAGCAAATCAAAGCGGATCTCAAGGTAACGTTTGAGGAGCACCCTAAGGAAAAAGCCCTGAATGAACTAAAGCCGTTAGGGCACTTTGGTGATCGTTATGGTGACGTGATTAAAATTTATCGAATGCAAGGCAATGGCATAAAAGAGCCGTTTAGTTACGAAATTTGTGGCGGTCCGCATGTGGACCAGACATCACAATTGGCCGAAGACGGAAAAGCTTTCAAAATTCTTAAAGAAGAAGCCAGCTCTGCCGGAATCCGCCGCATAAAAGCTGTGCTCATGTAACCAATCATGCATTTTTTTGTGACGCCGGCATAGTTAAGCTTCTCGAAAATGGTTGAAAAATTAGAAAATTACAGTATAGTAACTATTTGTTTTAAGGAGTTTATTAGAATATATGTTTGACCCCGATTTATATACCTGCTACAGGCGGGAGTGTGAAAGTTACGCTATTGATTCAAGATCTACCAGACTTCTTGGAGAGTATTACCGGCTATCGTTCGGAGTAGAAATTGTTTGGGTTGCAGAAAACCCAACTGGGTTATTGGGAAAGCAAATCCGAAACGAGATCTTGCCGGATAGTATTAGGAATTTTTCCAGAGAAAACGAGCTTGATTTAGTGGTCGTTAACGGCGATGATCCAAGTTTAGTTTTAGGTAATATTGGTATTCGTTCCGCATCTCTGGACCCTCCTGATATTCAAAAAATATGTGAAACCGTAATCACCAACCGACAAGAAGGAATTTACTAGTGGTCGATTTAATTCTCTTCGCACAAGATATGCTATAATTTATAGCGATTATGCTTGGTAAAATAAAGAACTTAAAACAATCCGTTGGCCCAAAAAATAGGACAAAATCCACCGAGCGCTATATTGTGGCGCTAGATATTGGTACGGAATACGTAAAAGCGTTGGTTACTAAGATTACTGGTAGTGACGCTGAGATAATTGGTGTTGGCCGCGCCCGCCAGGGTCTGGGCGACATGCAGGCTGGAGCAATTGCCGATATCGCTGGCGTTGTTGCCAATTGCGATAAAGCTCTTTCTGCTGCAGAGGAGCAGGCCGGCGTAAGCGCCCGGACGGCTATTATTGGTATAGCTGGCGAGCTCGTCAAGGGTACTACTACCACCGTGCGTTGCACCCGGCGTGACGCCAAAGAGCCGCTTGATATTGAGGAAGTAGAAAAGATTATTCGGCTTGTTCAGCAAAAATCTCTCGAACGTGCTCGTAAACAATTATCGTGGGAGCTTGGGGGAAAAGAAGTTGAAATTCGGCTGGTTAACAGCGCGCTGGTGGGCATTGAAATTGATGGATACAAGGTAACGAACCCAATTGGATTTCAGGGAAAAGACGTCGTTGTTCAGCTATATACAGCTTTTGCGCCACTAGTACACATTGGGGCGCTGGAGCGGACAGCACACGAGCTTGACCTTGATTTATTAGCAGTTGCCGCTGAGCCGTTCGCGGTTGCCCGGTCAGTTATTGGCAATAATAGCGGCAGCGGCATGAGCGCGATCTTGATGGATGTTGGTGGTGGGACGACAGATATCGCCGTAATTAATGACGGCGGGGTGCAAGGCACAAAAATGTTTGGCATTGGTGGACGAGCTTATACAAAATCAATAGAACGTGAACTAGATATTGATTTTGAAAAGGCAGAAGATCTTAAGCTTCAGCTCGATGATGGTCATTTGAATAAAACCCAAACAGAAAAAGTTCAAGCAGCCCTTGAAAAGACACTAGACGTTTGGAGTGGCGGTGTAGGTTTGGCGCTGAGCGAGTTTGATCAATTAGATCACTTGCCAAAACGGATTTTACTTTGCGGCGGTGGATCATCACTTGGAATGCTGGTGGATGAATTAACAACAACGAACTGGTATAAAGACTTGCCATTTACGGCCAAGCCCGATGTGCAGCATATTTCACCCCAAAGGGTGGTTGGAATTATTGACAAAACTGGTAATGTTAACGATCATACCTTTATAACCGCAATGGGTTTATTACGCGTTGGGCTGGATACGCTTGGGCAAGAACGCGATGGACCAACTGGATCGGTACGTGAAAGAATTGATAGAATGCTTCAGGTATAAATAATGAAAAAAGATACAATATATATCGATATAGATGATG
>JBGSYV010000113.1:0-4554 GCA_041750695.1 Saccharimonadales bacterium (SeqCode)
ACCGTTTGCTATCTGCTAGTTAATACCAGTTATTGGCTAAGAAGAAGTTCCAAGCACCACAAGGCGAGCCGTAACGACCCTCAATATAGCCCAGCCCCCAATTAATCTGAGTGCGGGGATTCGTTCGCCAGTCAGCACCAGCAGTTGCCATTTTTTCGCCAGGCAATGACTGAGGAATTCCGTACGCCCCCGTTACCGGGTTGCCAGCGGTTGAGCTCCAGCCAGATTCACGCTGCCATAATTGATACAAGCAATACCACTCGCCACCGGTAAAGCCACGCGATGCAGCGATTTGTTCACCAATTTTTACGTTATCGGTTGGGTTGGTAATTACCACTCGAATCCCCCGTGCCACAACCCGGTTTACTGGTCGGGATATGACAACCTCGCGCAGCGCGTTTCGAGCTTCGCCCGCCTCGTTTACGTCATAAATTACTACTTTTTTACCTGGTCGACCCTCTTCGCGGACCTCAGTTTCTCCAGCCTCTAAATTTGGATCATCGACGAAATCTTCAGCTTGGGCAATGGCTTCCTCTACAACCCGAATTTGCCTACCCACTTCGGTTATAAAAACCGTTTCTGTGTCCGCCAAAAGCGCTGTTGGCTCTGGAAACACTGAATCTTCGCTATATTCTATATCTCGCTCAGCAAGAAGTTCGCCTACTGTAGTGGCGTGAGTCCTAATTGTCACCGGTTCACCATATAAATTAACCCTTACTTCTTTTGCCCTCATAATAGACACCCTTTCTGCTAGAAATCCTTCGGTAATGATATCTTCAGGGGCGGAGACCTCAACGATGTCTTCTGGGTGAAACTCAATTCCGGCATCGCGCGCAATAGCCCGCGGTGACTGCTGTGCGGTGATGACCGTTTTTCGGCTGCCTTCATCAACAACAGTGACTAACCGAGCTCGGTAAATGTTAACCGTAAAATCATCATCAACAATCTCTGTGTTAAGCTCCGGCTCTACAATATCACCATCAAAAATCTCAATATTTAACCGCTGTAATAAATCATTCACCGTATTTGCTCGGGTTGGTAGCGTTCGGCCTTCGCCATCAACATACACATGCACAACCCTAGAATCAGTTGGGCCAATAGTGGTAGATCCAATCTGCACCCAACCGATTAAAGCAATAAAAAACAGGAGCAACAAAGCAACCACTGGAACCACCAAAGGGTGATGCTTTAATGCATGAATGCGACTGGGGTGAAAAAGCGTGCTGCGCTTTTTGGGTGATCCTGCTGACATTGGCTTAGATAAAATCCTTCGCTAAAACCCTACTTATTCAAACTATTCAAAATTCAGATTAACGAACCCATTATAGCAAATTGGCCTCTGTACGCCAATTGTCGAACACTTGTTTAGCACCGTTATCAAGGGCGAGATTATCAATTTCACCAAGTGGCACCCACCGGGCTTCAATCACTTCAAAAAGTTGTTTTTTTACCAAAAGTGGCTCCTCGACTTTACCGGTAAAATGCCAAAATTCATACTTCAGGCCAAACTGCTGAAACGTTTTTTTACCGCGCAGTGTAATTGCCAATTGCTCGGGTGTAATGCCAGTTTCTTCACGTAGCTCCCGCAGTGCACCTGTCTTTGGGTCTTCTGTTCGATGCAAGCCACCACCCGGTAAGGTCCAATTGCCGGCACTCATCCAGCCTCGAATTATCAACACCTCGTTTTTCGGGGTATAAAGTAAAATCCGGGTCCGCATCCCAATCCGTAAATAAATATACTGCGCCGGCCACGAAAGCCAAAAACCAATAACGCCAATGAGCCGCCATAGCTGCTTCATTACAACTTCTCCAAAGGGGCAATGCTAATATCAAGTTTTTTTGCACCCTTGCCTTTAAAATAAATCGTTGCGATATCGCCGTCCATTTCCATGATTGTTCCGTTACCAAAAATCTGATGCTTGACTACATCACCCTCTTCAACCTCTGGGACATACCGCGGCTCTTGGCTCGCGGGTTTTGGTGGCATCGCCGGAGACGAATCCACCCCAAAACCACCACCCATGGACCGTTGGTTTTGGCTATCTAAAAAGCTATTTATGGTGTTACTCTCTGTGTACTGTTCGTCTATCTCACTTAAAAAACGCGAAGGCGGGTTGTGCTGAACACCGCCGTATAACATTCTGCTGGTTGCATGACTCATGTATAGCTCCTCTTTGGCCCGAGTCATGCCAACATAACACAGCCGACGTTCTTCTTCCATTTCGGAAGCGTCATATAGCGCACGAGAGTGGGGAAAAATCGATTCCTCTAAACCAACCATAAACACTACTGGAAATTCCAACCCTTTCGCACTATGTAGTGTCATGAGGGTAACAGCATTATTATCACTATCCATATTATCAAGATCACTCACCAGCGCCACTTCCTCTAAAAAGCCATCCAGGCCAACATCTTGATATTCCTGTGCCACTGATAAAAGCTCTTTAACGTTTTCTTCCCGAGACTCGCCTTGAAGCGTTCCGTCCGTAATATAATCGAAGTAATCGATTCGCTTAATTAACGAGTCGATCAAGCCCGATACACTACTGGTTTCGAGAATTTCCCTTAGACCCAGCAACAAATCATTAAAGTCGCTAAGCGCGTTTCGAGCTTTCGGAGTAAGATCGGTACACTCTGCAATCCGCAATAATGCACTACGCAAACTATACCCATTAAAAGATTGCCATGAACTGAAACGGGTTAGTGATGTCGCACCGATGCCGCGGGCCGGCACATTAACAATCCGCTCAAAGCTGGCCACATCATCTGGCTGATACAACAACCGCAGGTATGCCATGATATCCTTAATTTCTTTGCGGTCATAAAACCGCACCCCACCAATGATTCGATACGGGATTCCATAATGAACAAAGACTTCTTCCACGGCACGGCTCTGGGCATTGGTTCGATACAACACCGCAAAATCTTGATACCGCCGCTGGTTGCTGTCAACCATATTTCGTACTTTTCGCACAATCATCTCAGCTTCCGGTCGTTCGCCGTGGACCTGCATAATTTGCACCGGTAAACCGCTTTGACTATCAGTCCATAACTTTTTATCAGAACGTTGTTGGTTTTTGGTAATAATGGCGTGCGCTGCATTCAAAATCGGCTTAGTACTGCGGTAGTTTTGCTCCAATTTAATACTTGTACATTTTGGATAATCTCGCTCAAAATTTAAGATATTTCGAAAATCGGCGCCACGCCAAGAATATATTGACTGCCAATCATCCCCCACAACCGCCACGTTTTGTTGTTTGCTAGTAAGTAGTTTTACTAGCTTATATTGCGCAGTGTTTGTATCCTGATATTCGTCTACCATGATATAGCGGAACTGTTGTTGCCACTTTTCTCTCACCGCTTGGTTGTGCTCAAAAAGCGAAACCGTTTTGTTTATCAAATCATCAAAGTCTAACGCACCAGCATCTTTAAGCGCTTTTTGATATAACGGATAAATTTTGGCAGCAACCGCCTGAGTTGGGCTATTTGCAATGGCGGCATATGCCTCGGGCTCTAGCATTTCATTTTTTGCACCACTGATAATTCCACTGAGCGCCCGAACCGGGTGCAGCTTTTCATCAACAGACAATTCTTTACAGATTTTCTTTATTACGCTTTTTCGATCGGTTTCATCGAATATTACAAAGTTTTTAGGGACGGAAGCATAATCCCCGTCTTGCCTGAGTAATCGAACGCAAATTGAGTGAAACGTCCCTATATACGGCATAAAGCTTCTATTATCGGCCCGCTCACCAAGTAGCTCGGCAACGCGATGACGCATTTCTTGAGCAGCCTTATTAGTAAAGGTTACCGCCAAGATATTATGTGGTGAGGCCTTGTGGTTGGCTATAATAAATGCAATCCGGTGCGTCAGGGTTTTTGTTTTACCACTCCCAGCTCCGGCCTGAATAAGCAACGGGCCTTCAGTTGTTTCCACGGCCCGTTTTTGTTCTTGGTTTAATCCCACAAGTAAGCTATCGATCACCCAACTATTCTATCAAACTTGCCGATAGATTACGCTGAACAAATAGGTGTTTTTATAATTACGCTGGCGGATTAATCCTACAAAAGTCCGGCAGTAAAAGCGTATACCGCTAATCCAGCTACAAATAGTATGGTTATCAGCAAAATAACTACCAGCAGTTTGTTTTTTTGGTGCGTTAATTGCCCAATCGGTACGTGATAGGATCCATCCATGACCAGCTTTTTTACCGTTTCTTGTTGAGCCGCTTCGGCTTCTTTTTCTTCCTTTTTCTTTTTGGTGCTTGCTGCTTGCTTGGCTAATTCATCTACAATGCCTTCAGTTTGAGGCTGTTCATTATCCACCTGACTTGTTTTTTCTTCTGATGGTTTTTCACCTTCTGTTTCTTTGCCGGATGATGCTCCGCTTTGGCGAAAGCCAGAGCTATCTATCGCCGACAAAGTGTTTGAGCCTGCGATTATGCGTTGCCTGCTGCAACTTCGATACGCTCTCGAAGAGTTCGCGGCTGACGACACCCCCACGCGAGACTTTCTTTTTCTGGCGTGGCTCGCGATTTTGGAACCTGTCGGAAG
>JBGSYV010000114.1:0-7645 GCA_041750695.1 Saccharimonadales bacterium (SeqCode)
CTGGCCTGGGCATCTAAAAATGCCTGGAGTAGCTGAACCTCGATGAGTCGCAGAGTGACTTTATCGAGCACTTCTTGTACCGACGGTTCAAAAATAGCTTGTTGCATATCGTCAGAAATTTCAATCTCTTTGAAGGCGGCGGGGAGAATACGATCGGTTTTTACCTCCTGAACAACGCTGGATCTAAACTCAGTGTACACCAAATCGACAACATCGGTGTCTGCTTTAGTAAACACCTCAGTAATCATTGCAAGGATTGGGTTGATATCGTTTGCGGTGGGGTGTTCAGTAAAATCGGTATAAGCCGCAAGCACCTCGCAGCCTTCAATTTTGCCAACGAATCGTACAGCTTGTTTACCTATTAGAATGGCTTGGCTTTTGACCCCCTTGGCTTGATCATCTAGTAGTTCACGGGTGAACTGTTTGAGCACATTGCTGTTATATGCACCGGCCAACCCACGGTCACCAGTGATCACAATGTACACCCGAGTTTTAATTGAGCGCTTTGTGAAAAGAGGGTGCTTGCTTACATCGGTAAGTTCACGAATCCGGGTTAAAATTGATCGCGCCAAGTTACGAAACTCCCTAGACCGAGAAGCATTATCTTGTGCACGGCGCATCTTACTAGCCGCCACGAGCTCCATAGCCTTGGTAATTTGTTTAGTGTTCTTAACACTCCCAATTCGACTCTTTAGTTGCTGCGTACTAGCCATCAAGATCTCCTGAGATATTCATGGTGGCATTTACTGCGCTGTCAAGACCGCATCGCGCTAGCCAGTCTTCGAAGTCATCACCATCGGGTGTGATATGGCCATCTTCAATAGGTTCGATCAATGTGGCCATGCTTAATGAAAGCACGAATGCGACACGTTCATCACCACCCGCAAGGTACTCAGCAATTTCTTTAAGACGTGGCGAAAAATCAACACCACCACCGGTGGTCATAACTGCTTCATATGTTAGCTTTTCTGGCGTGGCATTCGTAGTCATCTATGATTCCTTGTATGATTTTGCGACTTCGCGTGCTGCTTTTGCAACGAGCTTGGTTGTTTCTTCGGTCGGCTTATCACCCTTATCAAGCTGAGTCATTTCTTTCTTGTGATCTTTGTGTAGTCGATTCAGCAACGCTTCTTGGGCGTGTTTGATCTGCTCAACAGGAACTTCATCAAGTGTACCTTCATTAGCTGCAATCAGGCTGGCGGTTTGTTGCCAGACTGAAAGTGGGGAATACTGCGGTTGTTTCAAAAGTTCGGTCAACCGCTGACCACGCTCAATGCGCTGTTTGGTTTCAGCGTCAAGATCGGTAGAGAACTGTGCAAATGCTGCCAACTCACGGAACTGAGCAAGGCTCAAGCGCAAGTTCCCGGCCACGCTCTTAACGGCTTTTGTTTGAGCCGAACCACCGACACGCGATACTGAGAGACCAACGGAAATCGCTGGGCGTATACCTTGGTAAAACAGGCTGGTTTCCATAAAAATCTGGCCATCAGTAATTGAAATCACGTTAGTCGGAATATAGGCACTAATATCACCGGCCTGAGTTTCGATAATCGGTAGGGCAGTCAGTGAACCAGCGCCTTTTTCGTCGCTCATTTTTGCTGATCGCTCAAGCAAGCGAGAATGCAAATAAAACACATCACCCGGATAAGCCTCGCGTCCTGGTGGGCGGCGGAGGAGTAATGACATCTGCCGATAGGCTGCAGCATGTTTGGTTAAATCATCATAAATAATCAATGCGTGCTGGCCGTTATCACGGAAATATTCACCCATAGCTGTTCCAGAGTACGGTGCAAGGTATTGCAAGCTGGCTGGATCCGAAGCAGACGTTGCGATAATGATAGTTTGATCCATCACGCCTTCGCGTTTTAGGCGCTCTACCATTCGGGCAACCTTACTAAGCTTTTGGCCGATGGCAACGTAAATGTTGACCACACCGGTTCCTTGGCGCTTTTGGTTAATCATTGTATCAATAGCTACTGCAGTTTTACCGGTCTGGCGATCACCGATGATTAGCTCTCGCTGGCCACGTCCGATCGGCACCATGGCATCAATAGCCAGGATTCCGGTCATTAGTGGTTCGTGAACGCTTTTTCGGTCTAGTACGCCGGGTGCTGATCGTTCGACAAGCCCAGTTTGTTTGGTTTTGATTGGGCCAGCATTATCAAGAGGGCGACCAAGCGGATCGACCACACGGCCAACCATCTCTGGGCCAACTGGCACTTCAACCACTTTTCCGGTTAAACGAACAGATGCGCCAGCCTTGATTTTAATGTCTTCACCAAGGAGAACGGCACCGATTTCGTCTTCCATTAAGCTTAGTGCAAACGCGGTAACGCTTCCGCCATCGGTCGCTTCAATTTCTATAATTTCGTTGTACCCACACTGGCTCAAGCCATAAATACAGGCAAAAACATCACCAACGCGAGTTACCACGCCAACGGTTTCTATATTGCCAGTTTGTTTTAGGTTTTCAATTGCCGCCCGAATGTCGGCACCTAGTTCTTTGATCGATACATCGGTCATAATATGTATGCCTCCTTTCAGGCAGCAGCCGCTTTAAGCTGATTAAGTTTATTTCTGACAGTAAGATCCAGTTTTTGATCGGTCGTTTCAACCCGAACACCACCAACTACGTAGGCGTCAATAATTTCATTTAACACAACTTTGTCTCCGTTTGTGGTAAATGCTTTTTTGATCTGTTGCTTCACCTCACTGGAGAGAGGGAAGGCACTGGTTGTGGTGGCTTCAATTGTTCCGGCTTTGGCTCGCATAGCGGAAACTTCTCGCAAGATTGCATCGAGCTCTCTGGTTCGTCGTTCAGACAGAAGATACTCAGCTAGCATATTCGTGACACGTTTGCTGTCGGTTCCTTGCTGGATTAGCCCAAAAACGATCCCGGCGATTTGCTTCTTGCTAACTTTTGCCATCTAAGAACGCGCCCCCTTGAGTGCTCGCTCAATGAGCGAGGCATCTTTTTTAGCATCAAGTTTCTCGTGAATAATCGCCTCAGTTGCATCGGCAACGATTCCTAAGACTTCTTTTTCAAGTCCTTTTTTAGCCCGAGCGACATCTTCTTCGATCTTAGCATGAGCATCCGCTAGGATTGCCTCGGCCTTTCGTTGCGCTTGGGCTTCAGCATCCCTAATAATTACGCCCGATTCGGCTTGGGCTTCAGCGATTATTTTATCGCCTTCCGCTCTGGCCTTATTAAGCTTTTCATTGATCTGTTCGTCCAGCTTTTGCTTTTCTAGTTCCATTTCAAAGCCAAGCTCAATACCTTCATCAATTTTGGTTCGTCGTTCTTCCAGAATTTTGGCGATTGGCGTGAGTGCGAACTTCTTTACCAAAAAGAAGAACAGCAAAAACGTGATGAGCTGCAAAATCAATGCTTTTAGGTCAATACCCAATGTAGCGATACCTTGCGGCTCGCCAAAAGCCTCTGCTCCGAAAAATTGTAAATTATTTAGTATATTCATGTGGTTTTTTGATGGCTGATTGAGCTACTGCTTAATCAACGCCTTACCTTTGCCGTGAATTATTAAATAACGAAAACTGCACCAAAAGTTAGAAGTGCAATAAGCTCTGCCATAGCGGCGATAACGATAACTTGACCGATGCTTTTTGCGGCTTCAGGATTGCGACCAACTGCCTTCATGACGTTTGCGCCAATAAGACCGATTGCGATAGCTGGGGCAATCATACCAAATGCAAGCATGAATCCTTTTACCATTACGGGGCTCCATAGGCCGCCTTCTGCTGCTGCTTGTGCTAATACTTGTAACATTATTATGTTCTCCTTTTATTTACTATTTACTTTATTAACATTAATTGATTGTACCATCATACTCGAACTCCAGCGTTGGCCGCGACTGGCGCAGCGTTTTGCTCTTCGGGTGTATGAGGTTCTTCGTGGTGGTCATGTGCGGTCGCTATTCCGAGGTAAGTTGCACACAACATGGTAAAAATATAGGCCTGAATAAAGCCGACTAGCAATTCGAATATAATAAACGGCAATACGGTAAGCGGCGAGCCCCATTGTCCCAAAAAGGAAAAGATAGCGATTAAAATCTCGCCAATTAGCACGTTGAAGAATAAACGCAGGCTAAGGCTTGCTACTCTGGTGAGTTCGCCAAACATCTCTAAAATTCCAACAAAAACGTTAATTGGGTTTTTGAAGTTCCCGCCAAAATAATGCTTTAGGTGATTCATGCCGCCCATTTCCTTGACCGCAATAATCTGCACTAAAATTACACCGGTAAGTGCCAAAACTATTGTACCGTTTAAGTCTGCGGTAAACGCGCGGAACAGGGGAATCTCACCACCTTCACCCACAGCAATAGAAGTACCAACTCCAGGGGCAAAACCTAGCCAGTTATTAAACAAAATAAAGAAGAATATTGCGGCAAAAAACGGCGCATACTTATATGCCTTCTTCCGGCTCCGCAGCGCACTTGAAAGCAGATACACCACGAATTCTACGCCTAGCTCAATAAACTGAGTAAACCCACCGGTACTTTTGAGCGAAACCCGCTTAGCTGCATAAAACAGCATGTAAGCCACAAGTGCGGCACCAACCCAGCCTAAAATATGTGAGTTAGTGATAGTGAACGGACCAATAGTTGTAATTGCTTCTGGTGCAATGGCAATGTGCGGGCCATCAGGAGCGGCAAAATTTTGGAATAGACGGGAGATCATTTCTTAAGACCCCCGTATTCCTTGGGGATTCTGCGTAGTGTCCGGCGAACAATCAACACAAAAGAAGCAATAATTAGTAGAAATCCGATTACTCCAAACCATGGATCGGTGCCGAAGTATTTATCAAGTTCTCGGCCACCCAACAAAAAGAACAGTACAACAAAAAGTAATCTCCAGCCGATGTCTAAAAGCGACACACCAAAGTAACCCAAACCATCAAGTTCGTTTTTTTGGTCACTCGCAGGGGGTGTCGTCGTCTTTTTTGTGGCGGCGGCTTTCTTCATTCCAGCAACACTATACAGAAGTCCACCTCTGGTTGCAATAGTATTTTTTACTAGCCTAAACTGGTAATTTTGCATCATCACAAACCTCCTGTGTGGCACATTTGATGGCTTGTTAAACTAGCCAAACTGCAATAAGCTAGAGCTATGGCGTTTGAGGATTTTAAACAAAAACAATCGGTTGTGGTGGTCTATACTGGAGAGGGTAAAGGTAAAACCAGTGCTAGCATTGGTTTAACGGTTCGGGCACTTGGCACCGGCTGGAAAGTTGCCTACATTCAGTTCATTAAACACTGGAAAGTCGGCGAGCATGCGTTTTTTGAAGATATCGCCTCGGTGTACAAAGACAAGTTCCTGTTTTATAAGGGCGGGAAGGGGTTTTACAACGCTGGGGAGATAAGCGCTAAAAACGTCAGCGAGGATGAACATAAATCTGCGGCACTTGAGACATATAAAATAGCGTTCAACTCTGCCACTAGCGGTGAATATGACCTCGTTGTCTGTGATGAAATCAACAATGCGGTCCATGACGGGCTGCTATCTAAGCCTGATCTCAAAAACCTCATTACCAAGCGAGCGAAAAACACCAGCCTATGTGTTACGGGCCGAAACTTTCCAAAAGAATTTTTCGAACTTACCGACATTGCCACCAATATGAGCAAAGTTAAGCACCACTTCGACGATAAATACCTCGCCAACAAAGGCATCGATTTTTAAAATTCGCCACTTCCCGGATTCACATTATTTGACGAACCAATAATAGACTATTGTGTATATTAATTTTATATTGTATACTAGGTGTTTATGAGTTTATTGGAAGCTAATTTTGAAGCGGTAGAGTTTGCGCATACAACGGGAGCCTTAGTCGAACATGGCGTTGACCCGAGAGCCGCTGCGGATGAATCACTTAGCTTATGGACTGACTGGGAAGAAATTGCCGATGCAACTGGCATGGCATTTATAGAACCAGACCTATATGATCTACCTGATGATATCGCTCCATATATCAAATGCACCGTTGTCAACCCAGATGGGTTTAACTGGTTTTCTGAAAACAAACCCAACCTATACGCGCTTTTAGTAACACTACCGGCTATCAGCAGAACCATGCTTCAAGCAGCCGCTCCGTCCATGGACCTGCCCTTGCCGCTAGGATTTACTCTCAATTACTGCGCTGCTGATCAAATAATCCCACGGCATCGAGACCGACAGATGGCTTATGGATCAATCGCTGTTGTAGCAACGATCCAAGGAAGTGGAGATTTTGAGCTATTTCCACTCGATACTCCAGACTCCTACTCTCTTGATGCTCCAAAGATACAGCCCGCACTTATTCAGCCAACCACGGCAGGTGACGTGCATACCTTCCGCATTGGCACTACTCTTATGCAAAGTCCGCCACATAGCGCAAACTGCACAAGCAGCGAGCAAAGAATTAGTCTTGGCATACAAATTTAGCATTACTGTAAAAATAATAAACTTGGCAACATTCGCTAAACAGCGTAGGCTAAAAATATGAAAGAACCTATGCTTTTTTTAATGCTTGGATACCCCGGATCCGGGAAGACCACTACGGCTGAACAGGTTGCCAAACTAACCGGCGCGATTCACCTAAGTTCAGATGCATTCCACAAAGCTGTTTTTTTACAGCAAACGTTCAGCCAAGAAGAACACGACATCCGTTATCGTACACTAGACTACGTTACTGAATTATTACTAAGCAGTGGGATAAGCGTTATTTATGACGCCAACCTAAACCAACTAATCCACCGGCAAGAAAAATACGCAATCTGTGAGAAACACGGTGTCAAACCTATACTAATATGGGTAAAAACAGAGGAATCAACCGCAAGAGAACGTGCAACCCAAAACGCCGAGAACGACCCACGCCGGCCCTACGGCAACCTTAAATCAGAAGTTTTTGATCGATTAGTTCGGAATATTCAGCCGCCGAAACCAGACGAACCGGTCATTGAAATTGACGGCACGAAGGTGACGGAAAACTACATAGCCGAAAAACTCCAAGAAATCATCTCAGCATAACTGAAAATCACATTATTTTAATCCATCGGGTTTTTGCGAGCGCTGTTACCACGGATAAACTGCCGCAAAGTCCGCCGGCCGGTTTTGGGATTATACGAACGCCTAAGCGGCCAAAACAAGAAATAGCCCATTAGATATGCAAACTCTGAAACCCAAATACCAAAAGGGCGAATGCCGTGTTTTTTAAACGCCTGGCGCGTCATGCTGGTGTAACGCCGCATCTGCCGGGGAGTATCGTCATACCGCCGGGCGGACATCCCAGCTCGCAATCGTTGATCGTACACTACGTTTAATTTTGCTTTTTTTAGATGAATCGCTAGATCGATATCTTCGTGAATGGTTTTATCCTCACACGTATCGTCTTTTACCTTGTTCCAGGCGGACTTTGTGATTGCCATGTTATTACCAGCTAGAAATGAAAACTTCTTATCAAATTTATACAGTGGACCTTTGAACATGTGATCCAATGCTGCATTGTAGGGGGAAAACGGCATGTCATAAAAATACATCGGCCCAGTAACGGCGGCAATTGATGTATCGCTAAATATATTATGCAGCTCTTCAACCCAACGCTCACTCATTATGGTATCGGCATCAATCCGGCCGATTACATCGCCCTTGGCCAC
>JBGSYV010000115.1:0-5634 GCA_041750695.1 Saccharimonadales bacterium (SeqCode)
TAATCGCCGATGCAGCAGCAGATGGTGTTAAGGAACTGCTGTGCGTTGGCACAACGCTAGAAGACAGTCGGCTCGGTGTACAATTTGCCCAAAAAAGGGAAAATTGCTGGGCAACAATTGGCATCCACCCCCATGAAGCACATCACTACATTCAAAACGCGGAATTATTAGAGGAGTTCGTATTGTTGGCGGAGCGCCCAAAAGTAGTTGGCATTGGTGAATGTGGGTTAGATTACTACTATAATCACTCACCAAAGGCCGCACAGATAGAATTACTGCGGTTTCAGTTGGATCTGGCCAAAAAACATAATTTACCGCTGGTTTTTCATGTTCGTGATGCATTTGATGATTTTTTCAAGGTGTACGATGAATTCAGTGGCATTAAAGGCGTTATACATAGTTTTACGGCCAATACCGGGGTATTGGAAGAAGTCATCAAGCGCGGCCTGTACGTTGGTTTGAACGGTATAATGACTTTTACTAAAAATTCTGACCAAATCGCTGCCGCAAAAGCGGTGCCGTTGCAAAAATTACTTCTTGAAACTGACGCTCCATTCTTGACTCCAAAGCCGTTTCGTGGTAATATCTGTCAGCCTAAGCACGTACGTGTAACGGCGGAGTTTTTAAGCAATCAAAGGGGCGAATCGCTCCAAGAAATTGCTGACGCCACTACCCGTAATGCCCGGCAATTATTCAATCTTAAGTAAACCATATGCCACTACAAAACCAACCACTACCATTCAAAGAAGAACTCGAGCCACGCCCAATAACGGGGGCGGAGCAATCTCGTCTATTAATTATTCCGAATGCTCTTGACAGGCTTAAATTTGCTTTACGTTATCTACCGGAAGAATCACCAGCTGAAGCTGTAGTGCTTCGTCCAGATCTTGGAACCACCACAGTGACTCCACAGACAACTACGCAATCACAGGAACAAGTGCCGAGTGCTAGCACTAGCGCACCGGTTGTAGAGCTGAGCGCAGCCCAAAGAGCGGTTCAACAAGCACTTAGTGAGGCGGCGTAATGTTTAAAAAACTCGTTAATACCATCGTAGCCCAAAAACAAGAAGCCCGCGACGCAGAGCTATACCGAAATTTAATTCGACGCGAAGCGCGCATTGGTGGAAAACTATTTGGCCCCGTGCCAAAGAATCGCCGCCGTGAATTCTTTTGCCTGGATGAACATACCTGGATCTGGCACGAGGAGTGGATAGAACAATCGGGCAGCACTCGTATTGTCACCACCCAGTATAGCGTTCGCCCAGATGGAGTATTAAAATCTCAAAATGGTGGCCACTATCAATCAGTTAAACCGTCTGAAGCTCGGCATTTACTTAAGGCCGCAAAGGCCTACACCGAACGTGTTAACCAAGAACTATACAACTTTGCTTAGACTTGCCTAACCAGCCGCTACCCCATTAAGCTATAACCATGAAAACTAAACAAAACGTGTATCTAGACTATGCCAGTGCAACACCGGTTGATTCTAGGGTGCTCAAAGCTACGCAGCCTTATTGGCAGGATGATTTTTTTAACCCTTCCGCACTTTATTTATCGGCCAAAAAAGTGGGGCACGATGTGCTTGCGGCACGAACCACTATTGCTGGACTCATTGGCGCTCGGCCTTCAGAAATCATATTTACTGCTGGCGGTACCGAATCAGACAATCTGGCGATTTCTGGAATCATGGCTCAACACCCAGAGGGGAATGTGGTAGTGAGCGCCATTGAGCATGATGCGGTTATTGCGGCAGCAAAACAGTTTACTCATAAATTCGCCCCAGTGGATGCTGCGGGAACAGTTGATATCAGCAAGCTTGAATCGTTGATTGATGATAAAACGGTACTTTTAAGCATAATGTATGCGAATAATGAAATTGGTAGCATCCAGCCTATTACCAAAATCGGCCAGCTCATTACTAAAATAAGATCTCAGCGCCAAAAATCCAAAAACACCACTCCTCTTTATTTTCATACCGATGCTTCTCAGGCCGCGAATTATTTAGATATTCATGTTCATCGACTTGGCGTTGATTTGCTCACACTCAATGGTGGGAAAATCTATGGCCCCAAACAAACCGGTGTGTTGTTTGTTCGAGCCGGGGTTGAACTGTCGCCTATCATACTTGGTGGGGGTCAAGAGCGAAACGTTCGCAGTGGTACGGAAAACGTCCCAGGAATTATTGGTCTTGCCAGGGCGCTTGAGTTGGCCCAAAAATCTAAACGCTCCGAATCGAAGCGACTGACTGCAATCCAATCTCAAACCGTACGTGATTTATCCCGGGCAATTCCAAGTATCGTTTTTAATGGACCAGCAAAAAGCAAACTTCCAAATATCATTCATCTGACCATTCCTGGCACGGATAATGAGCGGCTGGTAATGGCACTAGACGAATCTGGTTTTATGTGTGCAACGGGTTCGGCTTGCGGTGCAAGTAGCGATGAACCCTCACATGTTTTAGCGGCTATTGGTTTGCCAGAGGAGGCTATTCGATCATCGGTCCGCGTCACTATGGGGCGGCCAACAACAGAGGCTGATATGCAGAATTTTGTTCGGGCCTTAACTAAAATCATAAGCGACTTGAACTAATTAATACCAGGCCCTATACTACGGTTAGCCTAAAATAATGAAAACAATTGCTACAAAATCTAATTTTAAAAAAATCGGCGCAATTCTTTGCTTATCAGCGCTGATTTTGATCAGTGTAACCTGGCCGATTTTATAACTATCAACTAGTCACCATGCGAGCAACGCCGATTAAGGTGTAGATAGCTGGTTGACTGGTTTTCTATTTGGGTCATTTTAAGGTATATTTAGTACTAAGAATGTAACCATAAGCAACAAAGGTGGGTATAGATTGGAACTCTGGCAACTAGCAATAATCAGCGGATCGCTCCTCGCTGCAACGGCAGCCTTTATTTGGACTGCTGTCCGCCTGGGTTCACATAATACTTCAGCGGGCCCTAAAGACAGTTCTCATAGCGAGCAAGTAGAACAAGACGTGACGCATATTTTTAGCGATTCCTTTAGGGAAGAATTAAAAAATCGCGGCACGCTTTATTTTGAAAAAATCATTAAAGAAAACGCCATGTTTTTACAACAAGATTTGCGCTTAACGACATCCCAGATGAATGAATACATGAAGAAGGAGATTACCAGAACCCTTCAGGCGGAGTTTTCAAAGTATGAACAGTCTATTACTGATGCCAAGCAGCTTGCGATTGATTCGATTAACAAAACCCAAGAAGCGATTGAGCAGCAGCGGCATGTACTTGGTGATCAATTGCAGCAGCAGTTTGAGACAGAAAAAAAGCGATTAATAACCCATTTTGAAGAAAACATGGCGGATATTGTAAACCACTATATTATTGAGGCGATTGGTAATCAGATCGATCTGGATGATCAGTTAGAATATATCCTCGGCCAACTGGAGCACAACAAGCACGACATAACAGAGGATATCACCAATGGCGCCTAGTAACTCCGGGTCGTTCATCCTTTCGGACACGGTTGTTTCACGGACGGATTTGATGCGGGCTATTTCTGAATTACAACAGCTGAGCGATCATTTAATGCAGGCCAGTATCCGTGAGGATTCTTCGGACTTCACCGGCATATCGCCAGTAACAACTCAATTACTGTCTGACAATGGTATTGACCCGCGCGATGAATCGCAACGGCAGAATTTACTCGATGTTCTTGATTCATTAAAAACCAGTGCACCAATTATTCATATCAGTTTTGCAACCGAACCTTCCGTTTCGATGCTGCAAAAACTACTGGGGTGGTTCCGTACGGAAGTGCATCCGCATCTCTTGCTTAAAGTTGGCCTGCAACCAGATATCGCCGCGGGGTGTATTGTCCGTACCACCAGCCGTTATTTTGACTTCAGTTTACGAAAAAACCTCAGCCAGAACAAAAAACTTTTAGTTGATTTGTTGGAGAAATCAGATGCCCAGTGCTAGCACCAGTAAGCACTTCCAAAAACTGATTGACGCTGGTAACCCCGTGGGCGAGGTAATTGCAGTACAGTCTTTTCTTGTAAAGGTGAGAGGTCTGCACCCTGTTTCAATCCACTCTTTAATTTTATTTGAGGATGGTAGCAAGGGACTTGTCCAGTCGGTGAATGATGATTTTGTTCTGGTGCTTCACCTGGGGAGTCGCGTGGTTATCTCCGGCATGGTGGCGGTGGTGCAACACCACGAGTTGGTGGCAAAAGTTGGCAGTGATTTTGTAGGCAGAGTTGTGTCGGTTAACGGAGAGCCGCTAGATGGTAAGGGTGCGATAGCGGCTGATGCGGTGTGGCCTGTTTTTCATGATGCTCCACCAATGCATGAGCGCCAAATCCTTGATGAACAGCTAGAAAGCGGCGTGACGGTTATTGATTCACTCTTCCCTATTGTTAAGGGCCAGCGTATTACCATTCTTGGTGATAGCAAAAGTGGCAAAAGTACTTTAGCGCGCCAGCTTGCTGTTAATCAGAAAAACACAGACTGTATTGTGGTCTATGTTCTGGTGGCCAAGCGACGAAGCGATGTTGATGATTTAATCACACACCTTGAATCAACCGATTCTCTAAAAAATGCTATTGTAGTGGTCTCTACCTCGTTCGAATCACTAGTAATGGCATATTTGGCGCCATATGTTGGTTGCGCAATGGCCGAATATCTTTGGCAAAAAAAGCATAAAGACGTGGTTATTATCTATGATGATCTTACCAGCCACGCTCATATTTACAGGGAAATTTCTTTACTTACCGGTACTAGTCCTGGTAGGGATTCATATCCAGGTGACATGTTTTATGCGCACTCTAGCCTGTTAGAGCGGGCTGGCAGGTTAAAATCCTCGCACCGTTCACTGAGCGCTCTGCCGATTGTTTTGGCTAGTGGTGGTGACGCCACGGCTTATTTACCAACCAATATTATGTCAATCACCGATGGGCAGTGGATTTTGGACTTAGAAGTCTTTCGTGGCGGACGACGACCAGCATTAAACACCGGCTTAAGTGTCACCAGGGTTGGCGGGCGCGGACATTCAAACCGTCAAAAGCAGATTGCTGCTCGAGCTTTCAAAGCTCTTTCAAACCACTCGGTGGCACAGGAATTTGCCAGGTTTGGATCCGAGCTAGCGATTTCTTCCAAGCAAGATCTTATGCTCGGCCACCGGTTGTTTGAAATACTGAGGCAGGCGCCAAATGAAAGCTACACTGTGATCGCCCAACAATTAATGCTGGATATTACTCTAGAGCTCAATGAATCGGAAACAATAGACATGGATACACTGAAAAAACAGGTAGCAACCTTCGCAGCAAAAGCAACGAATGATCAAGAATACGTTACTGCTAAAAATAACTTAAAACAAGCTTGTCTCCTGGAGCTTAAAAAATGAAACGCCTAACTGCGACAGGTCAAGAGCTTGACTCAATGCGAACCATCGCCGATTTAACTGCTGTTTTTGAGGGAATTGCTAGCATGAAAATTTCTAAAATTAAAGACGGGGTATTACGGTCTCAACAATTTTTTGATGAGCTATGGCACATTTACACGCAGCTCCGTGTTGATACCAACTTTCGTTATGGTCGTGAGGAAACCCCGAAGGATTTAATTGATAAAGAATTGATGATTGTTATCACAGC
>JBGSYV010000116.1:0-5053 GCA_041750695.1 Saccharimonadales bacterium (SeqCode)
CGCACTTGAGGTAATTAGCCCTTGTTCTTTTTGTAGTAATGCGAGCATAACTTTTTGACTAATACCGCAGGCCCGTGAAACGTCATCGATTATTTGTGCAGCTGTTCGGTTACTTCTTGCAGAAAGGCTGCTACATAATCCGGACTCTGCATTTTTTGATGGTGTGTTTTGTTTGAAGTCCTTCAAACAGGTACGTCCGCTAGCACAGTTTGCTACTTTTGAGTTCAGGAAGGTTTGTATCTGACTTGCAGTCATCGCGCTGCCATTGAAGAAGACTGCGTCGTCCATAATTCTTCCGGCTTGGAATTGACTGCCGGAAATGCTCTGCGCAGCTACTTCAGGCACATCAAAGAATCCTAGGCCGAGAGTGCCAAAAGAAAAGATTAAAAGGAATGTGGCTAAGATAATATTATTGCGAAGTTTTTTCACTGTTAATTTACCTCAATGCTTATGCTATCAGATTTGCCTTCATATTTGGAGGATAAGTAAGCGAGGTGTGCTGTCCAGGTGCCTGCCGAAAGCTTGCTCCATTGCACGACTATCATGCCGCAAGTAGTTGTTTGAGCATCTGGATTAGCGGATTTCGACTCAGTAACAGTTTGACCTTGTCGGGTTAAGGTGAGCGTGCAAGTGCCGCCGCCCTCAATTACATCGCTAACAAAACCATTAACTTCTAGATTGTTGTTTTGTTGGTTTTGGACCCAGGTACTAATAATAGGATTGACTGTTTGTTTTTTGTTAGAATCACTTGTGGTTTGCCGTTCATCATCTTGATTAGCCTCTTGCTCTGCTTGTTCGCCGGCACGAATTTCTGCTTCTGAAGGGGGGTCTAGATTAATTGTTTCGGCTTGATCTTCTGCAGTATGGTCGTCACCCGCAAACACAAACCAACCAGCCAGACCTATGAGTGCGACTGCTAGCAAGGACAGGAGTATAAATAGTTTTTTATGATTGTTTTTATTTTTGATTATCATACCTTTGAATATTAGCAAAAAACGTAAGCTTTATCAAGCCGTAAAAGGAATAAAGAGGAGATGCTATTATTGCTTAATATGTTAATCTAATTAATGTAACCAGTAAATAAAAATGATAAATAAAAAAATAACCATTATTGCCTCTATTGCAGTCTTTCTAGGGATTGTTACGTATCTAGGTTTCAATATACCGGCAATTGCCGGTAATATTGACGAACAAAACATAGCAAGTTTAGAGCCGGACCAAATTGTTGGTTCAGTAATTGTTACCAGAAACAGCGATGCCATAAAAGACTATGCGGATAGTAACGACCTACAGACAGACTTTGAGGAAGAAGTGGGTGATGGTCTGTCCATTGTTGCATTCAAGGATAAGCCCGATAACACCAAGCTTAAAGCACTCAGTGCTTTGTACGGTGAAAAAGTTGAGAATAATTATCAATACAAAGCATCATTTACACCGAATGACCCACAGTATCCAAATCAATGGAACCTAGCCAAGATCAGTGCACCCCAAGCATGGGATATCACGGGGGGTAGCGAGGATGTAACGATTGCCATAATTGATTCTGGGGTTCTGTTTGAGCAAACAGTTAATGGTGAAACCTTTTCACAACCAGACTTCCCGACCGATCGAATGTGGGTTAATCCACTTGAAACAGGCATGACTGAGCCTGGTGATACTTGCTGGACTGGATCACCACAGAACAAACAAACCAATAACTGTGATGATAGTAGTAATGGCAAAATCGATGACTGGCGAGGCTGGGATTTTATGGGTGGTTATCGTGGTGAGGATGCTAGTTGCCCAAACTACGCTGACCCAGCAAACTACCAACTTGAATCTGATGAAAACTTTTTATATCAGGATAATGACGCTGGCCCATATTCGTGTGATAATCCCAACGACCCGACACTCTTGAATAAGGACCATTTTACTAATGTGGATGATTGTTTTAATTTAGAGTTCGAAAGTGCTTGTTTTGTCGGGCATGGTACCGTGGTTGCTTCGGTTGCAGCGGCTGCGACGAATAATAACCAACTTGTAGCGGGCATTGACCATAATGCTAAAATCATGAACTTGCGAGCACTTGACGGTTATGGATACTCAACGACAGCGCGAATTACCGCAGCGATAAATTACGCTCGAGAAAATGAGGCAGATGTTATAAATATGAGCTTGGGTGGCAGTTGCAGTAATAATAACTTTACGGATAGTGTTATGGAAACAGCCCTATCGGCAGCTGCAAGCACTGGAATTGTTATGGTCGCCGCAAGTGGAAATGACGGATATAACGCCAGCATTTGTTACCCAGCTTCATCTGAGCATGTGATTGCCGTTGGTGCAACCAATCAGACTGATACAAGGCGCAACTATTCTAACGCGAGCAATAAATTAGATGTGGTGGCTCCAGATGGTGTACCCGCTGCAAACGCACCATCGGCATACCGGAATACTAATTACGTAGCGAATGTCCAAGGGACTTCCTTGTCTACCCCACATGTGACGGGACTTGCCTCTCTGCTAAAATCTATCGATTCTAGCTCTAAACCGTTGGAAATACAAACACTCGTTCGTTTTAGCGCAACCAAACTATCGAGTATGAGCGGTGCTAATAGAACAGACGAGTATGGCCACGGAAGAGTCAATATGCTCAAGACCATTAACAACTTTAATCTATCTCATCCGGATGGCACTCTAGTGTCTCCTGTAGATAGCTCAACGGTATACTACTTGGAAAAAGGAGAAAAGCTACCAATCCCATCTATAACAGTATTCAGTACTTATAATTTTCGATGGGATAGAGTTAAGACCGCAACTATTACAGACATGAGTAAGCCAACCGGTGCCACTATGCTTATTAAGTCAGGTACTATCGTTCAGGCATCAGGTTCTACAATTTACGCAATAGATTACACTGAGGGTGGCGATATAAGGAAGCGACGATTTTCAAGCTGGAGTGTGTATACAGGTTTGGGCTATAGTTCCAAGGATATCGTAAAAGTAGGTAATGCTAGTTTGCCGAACCTAGACGGGCCAGTGATTAACTAGTTCGATATGAAACATGGTAAAATTACTAGTCAATGAAAAGCCAAAAAAAAATTAATAAAAAAATGGGCTTAGTGTTTATATGGTTAAGGTCTTTTTTGAGTAGTCAGAAGTTTTTTGGAATAGTATTATTAATTTTTTTTCTTCAAGCGCTTTGGTTTGCTGTTTCAGTTAAATATAAAATTCCACCAGACGAAATATTCCACTTTACTTTTATTAATTTTTATTCAGAGCAGCCGATAACAAGCGGGCCACTTATACCTGGTCAAGAATCATTAGTGCCTTATGTGCATGGTGAAAGCTCCGATTCGGGATTCATGAGAGACATACAGAGAATTCCGGGTTATCTATATCACTACTTTCTAAGTTTTATACTTAGAATGGTAAGTTTTTTTACAGAAGATTTAGGCGTAAAGGTATTTGCGCTAAGGTTCATTAACATATTGATTGCATTATCAGGACTAATCGTTTTTAAAAAGTTATTTAGTAAACTAACTAGTAGCCAGTTTACGATAAATATTACACTTGCATTGGTTACTTCAGTAACTATGTTTGTTGGTGTAGCTGGTTCTATAAACTACGATAACGCCAAGTTTCTTATTAGTAGCGCAAGTCTTTTGTTTTTGGTAAAGATAATACAAAAGCAACGCATAAAGGATATTTTCATTTTAGTTTTGTTACTAAGTCTGGGTCTGTTAGTAAAAAAGACGTTTATACTAGTTGCATTACCCATTACTTTAGTACTATTAATTGACTTTTTTATACTAAATAGTCGCAACCTGGATAAATTCACAAAAAATGCTAAAAAAGACTTTTTTGGAAGCTTTAAGCTCAACATCGTCTTTTTAATACTTCTTTTAATCCCTCTTGGGCTAGTTTTTGAGAGGTACGCGTATAATCAAGTAAATTACGGCTCTTTAACACCGGCATGCACAGACCTGTACAAAAAAGACATATGCATGAAAAACAGTTTATTTAAAAGAAACTATCAACAAAAAATGCATGCTGAAGCCGTAAAAGAAGCCGGCGGGGGAGTTGCTATTAATCCCATGGAGCATTCATCAGACTGGGTTTATCGTATGTATTCGGGCAGCTTTTTTTACTTAGGCCATCAATCAATACACCCAAACTCAAAAACTATTGCCATAAGCATGGTTTATGTAGCTACTATTGCTAGTTTTGTAGTCCTTTACTATAGGCGGGGTGAAGTACTAGAGTCTCCCATTGATAAGTACTTAGTTTTTATAGCAGTGTTTTTTATAGCAGGCGTATTTATTTTTAATCTTAATACTTACATGTCGCTTCATGCAAAGTTTGGCTACCAGGGTAGGTATTTATTGCCGGTTTTGCCTATTATTTTATTCTTTCTAGTGAAGTCCCTAAGAACAGTTATGCAGAGTCTTTTGTTTCACAAAAAATCAATTCAACTAATCACTTTATTTTTATTGTCAATAATTATCTTATTTAACCATCTCCCTATACTGGTGTTTTATCGAGGAACGAACCAGGATTGGTATACAAATAAAACAAAAGTCATTAATACTAGGGTTCAAAGTTTCCTGACGGACACCAAAATTGCGCCAAAAAATACACTGAGAAATTAACCGCCTTGCCGTGAGTCTTTATGATATGATGCTAACTAAATTTTGCCCTTTATGTTTAAATGTAAACTACTAATTAAGTATGAATAAGCGCAAACATGTATATATTTAGCAACAACAAGCTCAAAGCAAGTGTTCTTTTAATTCTTTTTGTATGCACAACAGCAGCATACTTTTTTATGTTTATAGGTAGAAATGTTGATGAGCAAAAAATACAGCAAGATGTGAAAAACGAATTACAGCCCATGGATTTTTTTGCAGGTATTACAGATACAGACTATGATTTAGAGATCTTGCTTAATGATGTAACAAAGAATAAGTCGGTAAGAGGGGTTAATACGGACGGGGCTGCTTCCGGGTACGTTCGAACGGCTTTTTCACAGGGTGAATACAGGTTAGTCGCTGTGTTCGACGGGCTACCAGAAACG
>JBGSYV010000117.1:0-4964 GCA_041750695.1 Saccharimonadales bacterium (SeqCode)
CAACCATCGATGATTTTGTTTCTCATAGTCAGGATCTGTAGGTAAGTATGGCAAAGACAACACCTCGAATTTTATGTATCGGCGCCGCTGTTCAGGATGTATTTTTAGAAGGAAAGATATTTTCAGCTCATAAAAACAAAGATTCTGAACTAGTTCAGGAGTTCGATTTAGGTACAAAAAACGAAATCGATAACGTTACCATTAGCGTTGGTGGAGGCGCCACCAACGCTGCAGTAACGTTTGCCAGACAAGGACTACACGCGCTGTATTTAGGCCGGGTTGGTGACGATACCGCTGGTCAAATTGTACTGGATATGTTGCACCGTGAAGCAGTAGATACCTCGCTTGTTAAAACGGTTACTGATATAGGCACGGGCTACTCGGCAATATTGCTCTCACCAAAGGGGGAGCGTACCGTACTAACCTATCGCGGTGCCTCACAAAAATATGATCTGGCTGAAGCAGATTTTCACCAAACTCGTGCGGATTGGCTATATATCAGCTCGCTTTCTGGCGACACTAGTGCTCTTAAAACAGCTATCGAATATGCCAAAAATAATGATATCGCCATAGCTATTAACCCGGGCAAGGGAGAAATTGAACACGTCAAGCAGTTCAGGGATTTATTAAAAGATTTTTCGATTCTTAGCCTGAACCGAGAAGAAATGCAAAGTCTGTTTCATAAAGAATCGATACGCGACATATTAATTGAAGCCACCAAGTATGTTTCAACAGTCTTGCTTACCGACGGTCCGAAAGGTTCATATGCCTGCGACGGCACTCAAATATTTAAAGCGGGCATGTATGAGGATGTTGAAGTCATCGATAGGCTTGGTGCCGGTGATGCTTTCACCAGTGGCTTTGTAAAAGTAATTGCTGAGGGCGGGTCTATCCCAGAAGCTTTGACATTTGCGAGCGCAAATTCTACAAGTGTTGTCATAAAAATTGGAGCTAAAACCGGGATATTGCATGAATCAGCTAAACTGCATCAGATGCCAATTGAGGTAACTCGTATCTAGGATCTGCAATTTCTTGTTCGGTGCCTGATAAATTCTTAATTGCAGTACGGTTCCTTTGAATTTGCTTATTAACGTGATGTTTCATATGGAATAACGCGCCAAGACTCGGAGCATTGCTGGCAACAATAAGCCCTAAGCCTATACGATTAAGTTTAGTGTTTGTTTTAGTACCAGACATTAGTGTTGAACCAGCGCCAAATAACCCTGTTTTTAGCTTGCCGAAAACTGATGCCTTAACGTCAACATTATGCGTGCGCCCTCTTTGTCGGATTTTCTCCATAGACGGGTCGCGCTGACCCGTGAGCACCATGCTTAAGCCGAGTAGGCATATAGCTTGTACATCAGTTTCTTTAATGGCCCTTTCAAATAGTCCGGTAAGTATTGCGTTGGCAAAATCCTTATCATCGTCGGCATCCTTTTTTGCACCTGCGGCTTTGGTCTCATCGCTTAATAGATGCTGAACACGCAAATCATCTAGTGCGTCGGGATAAAAAGAACAGAGTGATTCAAGCATTCGTATAGATAGCCGTGCGCGTTTTCCGTCTTGTCGGTCAGTATCCCACATCAAACCAAGCCCACAACCCACCAGTAATCGGGCGACTGAAGAGTTTGGACATTCCCTGATGGCTTCTCTGGCTGGATCAGAAACTATCGTTCGGGAATCACTGAGAAAATCGGCGTACTGTCGGTTAAATATGCTATTTTGAATGATTTGCTCACGCTGAAAATCATCAACAATCGGGATATTTTCCATTTTGAATGCTGGAATATCTATGGCTTCTCTGGGAGCTGACTTTAGGATCATATCAGTACGAACTATACATAGGTGTGTTCATATTGTATAGATATATTTTGCTGCAGCAATCCGCTCATGGTAATCTATAGGTATATGTCACGTATGATTTCAGAACTTTTGGGCGCAACTGAGCCATTGTTTTCACTGGCCATCAAACAGTTAGAGGAGGCTAGTGGCCGCCCCGGCCATGATGTACGGTTAACTGCGGAGATTCTTGGCAGAGTTCGTTTAATTACTGAACAGCTCGGCCTCGACCCTGACGATACTAGCCCGAAAGAACTGCACTACGCGCTGCTTTCAAAAATTGAAGAACATGACAGGCAATTAGTAAAAGCCATCGGTGGGAGCGATCCGAATAACGCCAAAGAACTTATGCCGCTCATGAAAAAAGCTTGGGAAAAAACCAAATCGCCAAAGACATGCTGGGTGTTAAAAAAAAGCGTCGCCAAACGAATGCTTAAAAAGATGCCGCCAAAGCAGGTAATGAAACACTTGCATTATCGTTCAGTAGATTCACTGCTAAAAAACGAAAATCTCGGCGAAATTTATGGCTCGCTGCGATTCGCAGAAAGTCCTGAGTGGTTAACTAAGTTTAACCAGACATATCACAGCTTAAAACCAGCCGATTTCGAGACGCGCAAAATCGAAATCATCGAATTGTCTGAAGAGCGATGGGGTGATATCACCGCAGAATTTATTCATAAGAAACGCCATAATATAACCCATTTAAAAGAATTGGGTGTAATTCTGATGCTTCCCGTAACTCCAGAGGCTAATTTAAAAGGAATCGCAATTTTCACACTGCCGTTGCTATTTCACTACCTAGAAGAAATTCGTCTGTATTCATCCTTTTTCAAGATGCAGCAAGTAAAGCCTGATTTTGGTGACATCCTCTCTCATACACTAAACGCCGATCCGAGCAATCACGCTGTGATGGCGGGACAGCACATCCATTGGCGGGTCATTCAACAGTACTTGGGGAGACATAAAAAAGGAGAAATTGAGCATCCAGAGATTTTTGAACCTCATGTGCAGCCAGAAGATTTGCATTGGCGCAAGGCCGAAGAACACTTAATGATGTTGGATCCTCAGCTTGAATTTTGGCGTGATTTAGATTATGTAGGGGTCAAAGATAAGGATGGACCTGTTCCGCTCAATTTGCTTGATGTTGCCGCTAGTTATGTTAATCAGACCAGCTACCTAGATCGAGCAATTTATCATTTCCGTGAAAGTTTGTGGAATGAGGTGTTTGTGCGCTACATGGGTGAAAAAACTTTGGAAAATCAAATCTTAAAACAACTTGATAACGATATGATCGCACCAGAAAACCTTTAAAAATACATTTTTTCAAACTATATACAGTCACCTGTGGATTACTTGATACAATATAATGATGAGTAAGTTTAAGCTCCAAGCAAAATATAAACCAACTGGTGATCAGCCGGCGGCTATTAGGGCGCTTACTGGTGCTATTAACAGTGGCGTGAAGGAGCAAACGTTGCTGGGTGTTACGGGCTCGGGTAAAACATTCACCATGGCAAATGTTATTGAAAATACACAGCGGCCAACGCTTGTTCTGTCACATAATAAAACACTAGCCGCTCAGCTGTATAATGAGTTTAAGCAGTTTTTCCCGAACAACGCGGTGCACTACTTTGTTAGTTATTTTGATTATTATCAGCCAGAGGCATATATTCCTCGCTCAGACACTTACATTGAAAAAGATTCGCAAATTAACGAGGAAATCGATCGCTTGCGTCATGCTGCAACCGATGCGTTGCTCACTCGGCGGGACGTGATTATTGTTGCGAGTGTAAGTTGTATTTATGGTATTGGATCGGTTGAAGATTACGGTGATTTATCAATAATTATTACGCAGGGCGAACGCCGAGTACGCGATAAAATGCTGCGCCAACTAACCGACATACAGTATCAGCGGAATGATATCGATTTTCATCGTGGAACATTCCGAGCCCGCGGCGATGTAGTCGATATCTATCCAGCCAGTGAAGAAGTTGCCTACCGTATTGAATTTTTTGGCGATGAAGTAGAGCGCATTGTAAAACTAGATCCGCTAACAGGCGAGATTTTAAAGACAGTTTCATCGGTCCGTATTTTCCCTGGGTCACACTACGTTACAGCTGAGGATAAGCTAAAAAATGCGCTGGGTCAGATCGAGTCCGAACTTCAAGAACGGCTAAAATATTTTAGAAGTCACGGCAAATTGCTTGAAGCACAGCGCCTAGAACAACGCACCAAGTTTGACTTAGAAATGTTGCAAGAAACCGGTTTTGTAAAAGGTATCGAAAACTATAGCCGATATCTGACGAATCGCCAGCCCGGGGAGCAGCCGGCTACACTGCTCGATTATTTCCCGGATGATTACTTAATGTTTATTGATGAGTCACACATGACCATTCCTCAAATTCGCGGCATGTATAACGGGGATCGGGCCCGAAAAGAAGTGCTTGTTGAGCATGGGTTTCGCATGCCGAGTGCACTAGACAACCGGCCATTGACTTTTACTGAATTTGAGCGGCATATCAATAAAACCGTTTACGTGAGTGCCACTCCTGCAGAGTACGAACTGAGCCATAGTCCAGAACCCATCCAGCAGGTTATTCGACCTACCGGCTTGCTTGATCCAAAAATTGAAATTCGCCCGATCAAAAATCAGATCGATGATTTGATTGAAGAAATTCGTAAAACTGTCAGCAAAGGTCAGCGCGTATTAGTGACCACTCTGACTAAACGAATGTCAGAGGATCTAACAGACTACCTAAAGGAATTAAATATTAAAGTAGCGTATCTCCATAGTGATATTGATACGCTGGAGCGAAGCGATATATTACGGGAGCTCAGGCTTGGGACGCACGATGTATTAATTGGCATTAATCTACTGCGCGAAGGCCTAGACTTACCCGAGGTAAGTTTAATTGCCATTTTAGACGCCGATAAAGAGGGGTTTTTACGAAGTGAATCAGCCCTAGTACAGACCATCGGTCGTGCGGCACGGCATCTTGAAGGAAGGGTGCTTATGTATGCCGATTCAATCACCGGCAGCATGAAGCGAGCAATCGACGAAACAACGCGCAGAAGGGTGATTCAGGAGTCCTATAATAAAAAACATGGTATTACACCAACAACCA
>JBGSYV010000118.1:0-1802 GCA_041750695.1 Saccharimonadales bacterium (SeqCode)
CGTGACCAGCTAGAACCATTGATTTACAGAATAGGGCTTGACAACGCCTGGGTAAGTCGGGAGTGGGATAAACAAATTATTGAGCTGAACAAACAAGGTGCATACAATGGAAACTTCCCGATCTCAGCAATTTTTGCAACCGTTGGAACCGTTGTTTGCATCCTGACGGGCCGGCGCGACCACGTCGTATCAAACGAACAATCGGCCAATGAACCATCCCTGGAGTATAAAGGGGTGAGCATTAATCACCAGTACTCAAAATCACAAGAATTCGAACAACTATACCAAAGTTTACAAAAACATTATTTTGGCGATGCTGTTCGATACTACTCGTTTTTACGGCCACTTAGTGAGGTAAAAATTGCTGAGTTATTTTCAAAAATTGGGTTTGAAAAATACAAAGACGTCTTTAGTTCTTGCAACCGGGCGTACACTCACGATAGTCATAAAATGTGGTGGTGCGGTGAATGCCCCAAGTGTGCATTTGTTTTTTTGGCACTCACACCATTTATTGAAAGACGCGAGCTTGAAGCGTTATTCGGGGGCAAAAACTTGCTGACTGACCCGTTGATGGAACCAACCTATAAAAAACTATTGAACATCGGGGCCGATAAACCCCTGGACTGCGTAGGCGAAATCAAAGAAAGCCGCTCAGCAATGCAAATGGCGCAAAAAACTTATAGCAACTTAGCGGAATACCAGTTCAAGCTGCCAGACGATTACAGCTATGCCCGGGTGGGATCACATTCTATGCCCGAAGAAGTGTTTGCAATATTAAATCAAGCACTCTAAACGGCTATTGAACATTACTAGTCGCTCGAATAACGTTTTCGAACAAAGCACATACCGTGAGTGGGCCGACACCGCCCTTTTCTGGCGTGATAGTGATATCTGGCAAATCACGAACCGTCGGGTCAACATCGCCGATCAGCCCATTACTGTCAGTTGCTACACCGGCGTCAACAATTACCACATTTGGCTTAATCATATCTGCAGTAATTAACCCCGGTTGACCCGTTGCAGTGACAATCACATCTGCTTGACGTGTTAAGTCTTCTAGATTTTCGGTTAATTTATTCGCTACCTGTATTTGCAGATCGCTGTGCTGCCATAGCCGAGCTAGAGGCGCACCGACCAATCGGCCAGTACCGACTACCAGTACTTGCTTTCCTTTATCCAACTGAATATTGTAGCCTGCCAGCAGCCAATTAATAGCAATTGGGGTTGGCGGATCAAACTTACTGCCATGGGCCAAACCATCAACGTCTTTTTCAAGCGCGACAGCATCGAGTATCTCTGTGGTTTGGGATGGGTCGGGCAAAGGAATTTGTACAATAATCCCGTGCACAGATTCATCCCCGTTTAGCTCGGCAATTTTTTCTAAGGCATCTTGTTGGTCAATAGTATGAACCTCAACCTCTACGCCAATTTCTGACCCGTAAGCTTTTTTAAGCTTCATGTAGCTATCAACAACCGGATCGGGATTAGTACGAATAATTGCAAGATGTGGAGTTATGCCCTGGGACTGTTTTAACGCCCGGACTTGTTTTACTTGGCGTTCTTTTATATAACTAGCTAGCTCAGATCCGTTTAGTATTTTCATCAAGGCCTATTGTACCCTAATTCTACAGGGGTTGCACTGTCAAAAAGCGCCTTAGAGCCAAAAGCCTATCAAAATTACCGCCTGCACAAACAGCCCCACTACCACAATTGTTGCTTTTTCTAGCTCCGATGCCGGCGTTAATCCGCCCTTTTTTTGTTTATAAACCTCTCCGGATAAAATAATTGCCCCGCAGAGCACT
>JBGSYV010000119.1:0-6699 GCA_041750695.1 Saccharimonadales bacterium (SeqCode)
TTTTTGGCGTAGTTGGCGAGCAGTTAATCTTTCGGCGTACTTCATAGTATTACAACAGAGTATAAACTCCGTGGTTCGACTATGCAAATTACTCTTGTAAAAAGATAAAAGCCATGTATTATTGTACGTTATGGGCGGTTAGCTCAGTTGGCTAGAGCACTTGTTTTACACACAAGGGGTCACAGGTTCGAGTCCTGTACCGCCCACCAGCTATTATATATATGGCTTTGTAGCTCCTGCGTGAAACGCAAGTAAGTGTAGAGCAGAGGCAAGCCTCTGAACCTGTATATTAATAAACCAAACCCATATATTAAATCATACTTATATCATGGCTCTGTAGCTCCTGCGTGAAACGCAAGTAAGTGTAGAGCAGAGGCTTCAAGCCTCTCGCCCAGGAGTTGCGAGTAGATTAACATAACCACTTTTTGTGGCTCTGTAGCTCAGTTGGTAGAGCAGAGGCTTGAAGAGCCTTGTGTCCACAGTTCGAGTCTGTGCGGAGCCACCACAAAACTTCTATGGTTTTTTGCCGTTGAAGTTTTGTGAATGAGTTTTCTCATAGACTAGAACTATATTGCCCGACAGGGCCAGTTCGTTCGTAAAAAACTCTCGCAGATGCTTGCATCGAGAAAGTTTTGAAACGTGCTTAAATGGCAGTCTGTGCGGAGCCACCATAAAACTTCACATCCAATAAGTAGTAATAACTTGTTGGATTTTTTATTGCTGATTATTCACTAAATTTTGGAAGTTTTCAGAAGCAAACAGTTCGCCAATATCTCTGTCGGGGTTTGTATCAATCCACCGTGCCATAGATTGAAACTGTTCAGACTCATACACTTCGGATAAATCACGTTCTGGGTTTGCATTTGACCACTCTACCATTTGTTGAAACTCTTCTGGGTTGTTTACCATTTGCTGGAACTCATCAGATGCAAATACTTCATGCGCATGCGTTAGCTTTTGAACAAAAGGCTCTATTGCAGCTTTTGCCCATGACAGGCCAGATTCGGCATCAACTGCACTGCCGTCCGTACCATATTTTGCTCCTAGTTGGTATGCTCCAAACAAACTCACGCCAAACAGTGCTGCTTTACCCAGCTTTTTTATAGCAGGTTTAATTAGTTCTTTTTTGTCTTCTGTTTGTGAAATTTCATTATCGGGGCTTATTTTCAAAATTTTCAGCAGTCGGTTTTTAAAACGCGGTTTTTTAGTGATTGCCGTCGCTACCGTTTCTGGCATCGTAGTGCCTGTTTGGGCTGCTTGTGGTATTTCTGCCCGATCTCCAGCACGCTGCTGATCGTCCGCTGCACGATCTTCATTCCACAATGTACGCAAACGACGACGCTCCGCTACGGTTATTGGTTCGTACAAAGAAGGTTTTTCGTGGATAATTTCTATTCCGTCCGTGTGGGCTTTTGTACTACTCATAATATATTTCCGTATTTCAGTATAACAGGGACTTTTGACATTTTTGCTAGTATTGCAAATAACAGAGAATCAAACTATAATCTCAGATGTTCATGTGGGTAAAGCTCAGTTGCCCGGGCGGAGCCGTAAAGATAGAAATTGCGCAAGCGCTCTAATAACTGACAAACAGCAAAGTCCATTTACAATTCATAAATATATATGCGGGTGTAGCTCAGTTGTTTAGAGCGCATCCTTGCCAAGGATGAGGCCAGGGGTTAGAGTCCCCTCACCCGCACCAATACAACCCAAAGATTTTTCAAACAGTATACTTTCTAACATTTTGAGCCCATGAAGGGCTCTTTTTCGTTGCTGTTGACTAAATGTTTAATATCATTTAGCTTTTATATAAGTAGTATGAAGCATAAAAATAAACCACTAAGCCTATGGGCGCAGACACATAAAACATTTATTGCAGTATCTTTTGGTTTTTCTTGGTTAGTTTGGATTACTGCATGGCTAGTTTCAAAAAGCACTGGAACAGGAGAAATATTATTCAACGCAGATCTAATTTGGTTACCGCTTTCTGGGAATGAGAGCATATCCAGCGCACTATTCTTTGTATCGATTTTGTCATTAACCGGTGTGTATGGCCCGATGCTGGGCGCATACGTGGCGGCTAAGATTGATAAAAATATTTCTTGGCAAGATATCTGGAGAAGTGCCGTTCACTTCAAGGCAGGCAGTATACGCTACATCAAAAAGGTTTTAATTATCCTTGCTGCAGTTGTAGCTATTCCCTCTGCAATAACAGTGCTATTCAGTAGCTCTACCGAGAACGCTCCTGGAATATTCGGCGGAGTATTATTGCTGTTACTATTTTTTGTGGTTCAGGTCTTCACGTCTGGTTCAGAAGAAATCGGATGGAGGGGGTATCTCACAGAAAAGCTTCTTCCTGGTAGGGATTTTTGGGATACGGGGTGGATAGTTGGTGTTGTTTGGGCGATATGGCATTTTCCGGTACTCGTAATTATGTTCATGCAGCAAGGGATGGTGCACATACAAATAGTGGGATCTATAGCTGGGTTCACGATGGGTATTATTGCAATGTCGATTCTTCATACCTGGTTCTATGCTCAAACACGGCAAGTTTCGATAAATATATTTATACACGCTTTATTTAACGCCATACCACTTACTTTGGCGGTTCTATACATTGGTTCGCCAGCAGCGGTCTTGTCGAATATATTGCTATGGTTCGTGGTCTTTTATATTAAGCGTAGTGCCGACCGAGGCGAAAAATACGCAGCTGTTACTCGCTAACATCCGTACAGCATGAGTCGCTAGATAGGTAAATCCGCGGCTAAAAATATTCCCTGTAGTTGCTTGCTATCAACTTTTAAGGTCTAGGGAAATTATCCGTCTTGACAATACCCCCGGGGGGTATTAACATGTAGGTATGATAAGTGATATTCAACAACGAGCACTACACCGGGCAAAAATACTAGAAGGGCAAATGCGTGGCATCCAAAAAATGATTGAAAAAGAAGAATACTGCATGGACATTCTTGCACAGAGCTTAGCCATTCAGAATTCCATTGGTTCATTAAATAAGCTGATATTAGAAAATCACGTACGCACCCATATAAAAGACAATCTTGCATCTGGCTCAAAAAAATCTCAGGAACAAGCAGTGGAGGAGCTACTTGGCTTGTATGAGTTATCTAACGTAAGAAGTAAATAAAGGAGAAAAGTCATGAAAAAAGAAAACATAATGATAGGTGTGATAGGACTACTTCTAGGTGTCGTGATAACTGGCTTTGCCGCTGGTCAAGCTGTAAATAATAACTCTACAGGTATGATGAGTATGATGGGCATGGATACATCTCGAAACCAGCAAAATGTCGCAACCGACCACAGCACAATGTCTATGGCTGACATGAACAAAGAACTTGAAGGTCTATCTGGTGACGATTATGACAAGGCGTTCATTGAAATGATGATAGCTCATCACGAAGGAGCTGTTGATATGGCCGAACTGTCTGCTGACCGCGCGAAACACGACGAGATTAAGCAACTAAGCCAAGAAATTATTTCAGCACAAGAAAAGGAAATAACAGACATGAAGCAGTGGCAGCTTGATTGGGGTTACGGTAGTGATGAAGCAAACCAAATAATGCACGGCAATCACTAAAATGAAGCACTACACTTGCCCAATGCACCCCGAAGTAAGTTCATATAAGCCTGGCAAGTGTCCAGAGTGTCATATGGTTTTAGAAAAACAAGAAAGGCCACATCAAAACGAACATGCACCTAACCATGATAAACATGCTGGACATAGCCCAAATATGTTCAAGGCTAAGTTCTGGTTAAGTTTCGCATTAACAATACCTGTTCTTTTGTACTCACATACAGTAATGAATTGGCTAAACTTCCAAATGCCGACATTTGCTGGAAGTGAGTGGATACCAGCGATTTTGGGTACTGTTATCTTTTTCTACGGCGGTATGGTGTTCTTACGCGGTGCGAAAGCCGAAATCGCCTCCCGTATGCCTGGAATGATGACTCTAATTTCGATGGCAATAACGGTTGCCTTTACTTATAGCCTCGTTGTATCACTTACTTTGGTTGATGGCATGGACTTTTGGTGGGAGCTGGCAACGCTTGTAACGATTATGCTGCTTGGTCACTGGCTAGAAATGGCGAGCGTCAGCAATGCACAGGGGGCGTTAAAAGAGTTGGCGAAGTTACTACCCGATGAAGCAGAGAAAGTAACATCTAATGGTACTCAAAGTGTTGCAGTATCCGAGTTAAGGGTGGGAGATAAAGTTTTGGTACGCCCTGGCTCAAGCGTACCAATTGACGGCGAGGTTATTAAGGGCGAGTCCGACGTAAATGAATCAATGCTTACCGGTGAATCTAAGCTTGTGAAAAAGAAAGCTCAAGACTCAGTAATCGCAGGAACAATCAACGGTAGCGGCTCTTTAACAATAAAAGTAACCAAAGTAGGCGATGATACTGCGTTAGCCGGAATCATGAAGCTGGTGGCTGACGCTCAAAAGAGCAAATCGAAGACTCAGGTACTTGCCGATAAAGCAGCCTTCTATCTTACCTTCATTGCAATAGCTGCGGCAATTGCAACCGCGATTGGTTGGACGATGTTTAGCAACGAGTCAGCTTCATTCGTTCTTGAGCGAGTTGTCACAGTATTGATTATTGCCTGTCCTCACGCTCTCGGCTTGGCAATCCCGCTAGTTACTGCCATATCAACTACTACAGCCGCTCGCAACGGTCTATTAATCCGTCAGCGTATGGCCCTTGAATCAGCTCGAAACATTGATGTTGTCCTGTTTGATAAAACTGGTACGCTCACAAAAGGTGAACAAGGAGTGGTAGAAGTTTTTGCAACTGATAACGATAAAGATAAGCTACTTGCACTAGCCGCAAGTGTTGAGTCAGAGTCAGAACATCCAATCGCAAAAGCAATTATGCGTTCGGCAAAGGAAAGCAAGCTAAAGATTAGTCAATCTAACAAGTTTTCTGCCCTATCAGGACGTGGGGCAAAAGCAGTTATTGATGGTAGAACCATACATGTTGGTGGACCTAGACTCCTTGAAGAACTTAAAGCAAAACCAACACAAGATTTAGCTACGGCTGCCGATAATGCCGGTAAAGATGGCAAAACTGTCGTCTATGTAATAGAAGACAACAAGATATTGGGTGCAGTTATGCTGGCTGATGTAATTCGCGAGGAATCAAGAGAAGCAGTCTCGCTACTTAAAAGCACCGGAAAGAGAGTCGCAATGCTGACAGGAGATTCTAAGGCGGTTGCTGCTTGGGTTTCTAAAGAGTTAGGCATTGATGAGTACTTCGCAGAAGTCTTGCCTGAAAACAAGGCAGAAGTTGTCAGTAAACTACAATCTGATGGTAGTCGGGTGGCGATGGTAGGTGATGGAGTGAATGACACACCTGCTCTTACGCAAGCTGATGTAGGCATTGCAATTGGTGCTGGTACGGACGTTGCTATAGAGTCGGCTGGAATAGTGCTTGCAAGCAGTGACCCTAGAGGAGTCGCGAAAATTGTTAAATTGTCAAAAGCTACCTACCGCAAGATGATTCAAAATCTTGGTTGGGCTACAGGATACAATGCTTTGGCTATACCGTTAGCGGCAGGTGTGTTGGCAGGTTTTGGATTCGTACTTTCGCCAGCAGTCGGCGCAGTACTGATGTCTCTCTCAACTATTATTGTTGCAGCAAACGCCCAATTGCTAAGAAGATTAAACCTTAAAGAGCTATGAGCGAGATTATATTAAATCTCCTGATAGATTGAATTGCTGTACCAGATTAGATAGCTTATAATTATCGACATTGTCAGGAGAAGCGGTTAGAAATATGCCTGACAGGCGGCACCAAAGAGAGAGCCCAGTTTTTGCCTGGGTTTTCTCTTTGGTATGAGAAGTTTCTAACCCCTGGCCGAATAAAGAAAATAATTGCCAGGGAACCCTTGATTCAGCCATGGCTGGGTCAAGGGTTTGGTTTCCCCTCACCCGCACCATGAATACCCAAACCAATTTTTTATACTATAGTTTCTAACTTTTGACTTAAACGATAACCAACTTTGCTATAATTAAATAAAGCAAAGGAGTTTTAGTAGTGGCAAAGACATCACACGACAGTGAAACCCCCGCTCAGGGTCAGCAAGTTCATAGTGCTTGTGCATTCATACATAACGATTTTGAAGGCGTACCTAAAGTGTTCTTGCCAAAGAGAGCAGATACTAAAAAGTTTTTGCCAGGATTGTACGAATTACCAGGTGGTCATATAGACCTATACGAAGACCTGAGAGATGGCTTAAAGCGAGAAATTAAAGAAGAGTTTGGAAGAGAGATTACACTCGGCGACCCATTTTCTGCGTTTACTTATGAAAATCAAATAAAAGGTTCTCATACTATTGAAGTTATTTTCTTTGCAAGATTTATTGGTTCAATAACTAGTATCGCCTTAAATCCAGAAGACCATTCAGGCTACGATTGGTTCGCTGAGGATGATGTTATAGCACGAAGGGCAGAAATAGTGCCGACAGAACACGTTACACACACTCACGAAGATGACCCAGAATACCTAACCATTCTGAATGGATTTAAGCTACTTCGTGGTGAGCGACCAGATTTCGGTTAAATAAAGCTAAATTATAAGATTATTTGATAAATTGAATCGATTCGCCAATTCTTTTAATCTGTAAACGTCTACATTATCGGCACCAGCGGCTAGGAATACTCTGGATAGGCGGCGCCAATC